>JACQDF010000365.1 GCA_016201205.1 Acidobacteriota bacterium | reverse complement strand
TAAAGCAGCGTGCTGACGGAGCGGTGGCGGCGCGTCGCATACACGTTGCCACGGTCCGCGCGGCGATCGAGCGAATTGAACAAACGCCCCCCTCCGGTCTCGCCCGCGAAGCCGCCCGGGGCGGGCCCGGCGTTATCGGCCAGATGCTTGGCAAGCGAATAGGAAAAAGCGAACGTCAGGCCATTCGCATACCGGCGGTTGACTTCCGCCTGAAAGGCGCCGTAGCTGGAGTTGGCGCCCGCGTCGCGGCTGTAAATCAAACCCCAGTGCGGGAACGGCCGATCGGTGAGCGGGCGCTGTGAGAAGAACGTGGTGGAAAGCGGCAGTTGGTTCAGGTCCGGCGCCCAGGGCATATGCACGGAACGGTTGGCGATGTACGACAACCGCAACCCCGTATTGTTGTCCAACTGGCGATCCACGGACAGCGCCCACTGCATCATATAGGGCGGCCGGAAGTCGATCTGGTTGGCGGTTCGGAATTCGAACGTCCCGACCGAACCGGCGCGGATGCCGGTGCCCGGTGTGCGTGTCTCCGGCAGGACGAAGATCGGCCGGCCGTCGGCGCCCACGTTGTTGAAGTTGCGCACGTCGCTCTGTACGGTGCCAGTGAGCGAGAAAAACACCGATCCGAGGATGATCATGTTGTAGATGCCGAAGCTGCCGCGAACCGTCGTCTTGTCGTTCCAGCGGTAGGCGAAGCCCAGGCGCGGCAGGAACTGCGTGTAGTAGTTTTCGCGCAGGCCCTCGGGAATGCCGGCGGCCTTGGCGGTGACGAACGGGGTGCAAGGGACTCCGTTGATGGCCGCTCCGGGACACGCGTTGACCGCGATCAAAGTGGCGGGCGCCACCAGGGCACGCGCCTTGGGATCCGACGGGATGATCACCTGGCCGGTGCGCGGAATGGTGCGGTCGAAATTCGCGATGTTCAGGCCGGCGTCGCGGTACCCGGGGTGCAGCTCCCAGCGTACGCCGATGTCCAGGGTCAGCTTGGGGGAGAAGCGGACGCTGTCCTGAATGTATGCCTTGTAGTGGGTGGCACGGCCATCGTTGTCGGACTGAACGATGGCGAAGGCCGTCTCCCTGGGCACGCCCAGCAGAAAGTCCCCAAAGGGCGCGGTCGAAAAGTTGCCGGAAAAATTGTAGTTTCCGTAGTTGTCGCCAGTGATGAAGCCAAGATTGGTTTCGGCGCGCAGACGCCGGATGTCGGCTCCGAACTTGACGCTGTGGCGGCCGTGGATCCACGTGACGTTATCGAAGAACTGGGTGTTCCATGATGCGCTGCGCCCGGGCCGGCCCTTGCTGAAGCCGGTCATGCGGTCGATGTTGAAGGCGGGCAACGCGTTGAAGAAGATGTCCCGCTGCACGTCCTTGAGATTCAGGCTGTTGAAGAAGGCCAGGCCGTCGAAGGGGAACGAGGAGCCGCCGGGCGCGTAGGAGATGCCTCCGCGGAATTCGTTGAGCCAATTCGGCCGGATGGTCCAGGTATAACTGACCACCGCCTGGCGGTGATCGCTGTATCCGGTATCCGACGGCAGGAGTAAGTTATTGAGCGAAGTCTGGGTCTGGTCTTTGGTGGTGTAGCGCCCAAAGACGGAATGCTTCGAGTTGAACTGGTGGTCCATCCGCACGTCCCACTGGTCGGACTCGATGTTGGCCACGCGGTTGTCAGTGAAGTTGTCGGTTGCCAGGCGCTGGCCGGCGCCGGCGTTGGGCAGCGGATAGAACGGGAGAATGGCGCGCGCCGCGGCGTTAAACCGGTCGCGCGGGATGATGTTGTTGGGGAAAGGCTGGCCCGTGAACGGGTCGCGCACCGTCACTCCCTCCTGGCTGAAGTTGCCGTCGCGCATCAGTTGTGTGGGAACCGTATTGCGGATCGTCGCCTGGCGGGGGAAGCGAAACGACTCCCACGTGAAGTAGAAGAACGTCCGGTTCCTGCCGTTGTAGAGCCTTGGCAGCAGCACCGGACCGCCCACGGTCCCGCCGAACGTGTTCCCGATCTTGGCGGGCAACGCGGCCTGTCCGAACGAGCGGGCATCCATGGCCTTGTTCTGGTGGTACCAGAACAGCGCACCATGGTATTCGTTCGTCCCGCCCTTGGAGATGGTGGTGATGTCGCCTGGCGCTCCGTATTCGGCCGTGTTGCCCACGCCCTGCACCTTGATCTCGGCGATCGTTTCCACCGAGGGCATCAGGGTGCGGTTCGGGCTGTTGCCGGTGACCGCGGTGATCGAGATTCCGTCCACGCTCGACTCCGACTGGGCCGGCAGCCCGCCCTGGATCGAAAACGCATTGCCGTTGTCGGTCTGCACACCCGGCAGCGTCAGGATCAGGGCGTACGGCGTCGTGTTACCGCCCGCGCGGAGGTTGGCTGGCAGGTAGGCGACTTTGGAGGGATGCAGCGTAGCCGCGATCACAGGCGAGTCGGTGGCGATGACGCCGGCCGTCGCCGCCACCTCCAGGGTCTGAGTGACCTCGCCCACCTGCAAGGCAGCGTCGACCCGCACCGTCTGGCGCGCATCCAGCGTAATCTGCGTGGCGGTGGATGTCTTGAATCCGGGCTGGGTCACCGTCACCGAGTACGTTCCCGGCTTGGTGTTCTGAAATTCGTAATCGCCGTTCTCGTTGGTCTTCCTTTCTCTTGAAGTGTTTTCCCCCACGTTGGTGAGTTTCACCACGGCGCCTCCCACCACCGCCCCGCTGGCGTCCTTCACCGTTCCCAGGATCACGCCCAGCGTCGACTGCGCCGACGCAGGCGAAGCGAAGCAGACAGAAAGCAACAACCCAATGGAAAGCATTCTCATACCATCTCCTTTGCTGAGACTACCACTACACTTGCGCCTGCAATAGAACCGTCGCGGGCCGGTCCAGCGCCCCGGCGCATCAATAACTTCCAAGTAAGTTCCTCAGAACACCAGTTTGAAGTCCAGAAAGATGAAACGGGAATCGTTGTTTTGCGAGGGACGAATTTGTCCGAAGCTCGCGCTGGTCACGCTGTTCGACGCGAGTTGCGTGAAAAACGGCGTGTTGAATGCGTTGATGAAATCGGCGCGCACCTCTATCTTGACGCGCTCCCGTATGGGAACATGCTTGATGAGCGACAGATCCCAGTTCCTCACGCCCATGAAGCGCACATCGGGAAAGCGGGTGGGGAAATCCCGCAACGTGAACGGCGCCGGGCCGGCCACCTTCGGGAACAGGGAGGTGTCAAACAAGCGGAAC
>JACQDF010000003.1 GCA_016201205.1 Acidobacteriota bacterium | reverse complement strand
CCGTACCCCCGATCTCCCTTCGCTCCCCTGTGCCGTCTATTGCTAGTCTCCAGCACAGGATCATCGTTCCAGGTCCGCTAAGTCCGGCGCGGCTCACTGTTCCGCGTGCCTCTTGGAACCATAGCTATCTTGCAACTGGAGGGGGTCCGCTGTCAAAGAAAAAGTGAGCGCCGGGGCCGCTTTTTCACGTCTTTTATTAGTCCTGTTTTCAATACGTTAAAGGATAGCCGGGGTGGATTTGTTGTGGATAAAACGCCGGCCTCTGAAAATGTTTTCGCGTCGCCGGATGCTCATGGCGGCGCGAAAAAATCGACCGCATCCAGCGCCAGCGCCCTCCAGCTTTTCCTGAAGCGCTCGATTCTGAATTGAAGCGTTCGCCGCCTTTGCTGGTTGGGAACCGAGGGCATGAGGGAGCGCAGCTCGAGATACCAGTCCACTTCGACGCGCCCTCCGTCCCGCCCGGTTTCCATGCGCAGCAGGTTCAGACTGGAAGAGACTTCGAACGCACGGACCAATGCATGCACATTGCGATCGAGCTCCTCGCGCCGCGGCATGTCCCTGGCGAAGGCGCGTAGAAAATCGCCCGGATTCCCGTCCGCCAGCCGCGCCGCCAGCTCCCCGAACCACTCCGTGAGCTCGCCTCGCTCATCGGCGCACAGCAACGCCGCCGGAATCGCCAGAATCCATCGCCTGGGCGGCATCATGTGCGATAGCTGGCGTTGATCCGGATGTACTCTTCGGTCAAATCGCACGTCCAGAAGCGCGCCTGGCCCTGTCCGCCGCCGCGAATCAGAAAACGGATGGTGACGTCTTTTTCATCGAGCTTCGCTTTCAGCCTGTCTTCGTCAAAAGGAGCGGCGAGCCCGGCGCGGCATACCCTTGTGCCCTGTAAATGCACATCCACGCGCCGCGGGTCAAAAGCCACCCCCGCATTGCCGGCGGCCATCATCACGCGCCCCCAGTTCGGATCGGCGCCGGCAATGGCTGTCTTCACCAGCGGCGAATTGGCAATCGCTCTCGCGATCCGCACCGCGTCCTCGCGCGTTCGCGCTCCCTCCACCTGAATGGTCACCAGCTTGCCCGCCCCTTCGCCATCCCGGGCGATCTGCCGCGCCAGGTCTTGCATCAGGTGCGCCAGAGCGTCCAGAAACAAGTCGCGGTCTTTCGCCGAAAGCCGCGCCCCCGATGCGCCGTTGGCCAGCAGGAGAACGGTGTCGTTGGTCGAGGTGTCTCCGTCCACTGACATCCGGTGGTAGCTGTGCTCGGCTGCTTCGCGCAGCATCCCCCTGAGCGGCGCCGGGGCGATGGCCGCGTCCGTCAGAACAAAGCCCAGCGTGGTCGCCATCAGCGGCTGGATCATGCCGGCGCCTTTGGTCATGCCGGCGATCCGCACCACGCCCTTTCCGATGGCGACTTCCGCGGCCGCCATCTTCGGGCGCGTGTCCGTGGTCAGGATGGCGCGGCTAACGGCGTCAAACTCCCCCGCGGAGAGCGCCGTCACCAGCCGTGGCAAGGCTTCCGTGATCAGGGCCGCATCCAGCTCGACGCCGATCACCCCCGTCGATGCCGGAAGCACTTGCGTCATCGGGATCTTGCACAGCCTGGCCGCCGCCCGGCACGCCGCCCGCGCCACCCGGTCGCCGGTTCGCGTCGCACAGTTTGCGTTGCCGGCATTGACCAGAATCGCCCGGGCCACGCCGCGCGACAGCTTCAGATGGGCTTTGCACAGCTTTACGGGTGCTGCTTGCACCCGGTTCTGCGTGAACACGCCGGCCGCCGAAGCAGGCGCATCGGAAACAATCAGCGCCAGGTCGTCCTGGCCGCCTTTACGAATTCCAGCGTAGGTGGACGCGTAGCGAAACCCGAGCGGCAGTATCAAATGGTTGGTTCTCCCAAGACTTCATACTCTACCAGCCGCTGCCCGTTCAAGAAAGCAGCCGCCGGGATGCGGTTGCGGCCTTCGAGTTGCACTTCCACCAACTCGAGCGAGGCGTCATCGCCGCACGAAGCCAGCAGCGTTTGCCCGTGCGGGATCAATCGTCCCGCCGGCTGAGCGGCGGGCTCTGACCAGACGCGCGCTTTCCAGATGTGCAGCCGGTGACCGCGAAAGATGGTGTAGCATCCGGGCCAGGGCAGGAATCCGCGCACGCGGCAGTGGATGGCCCGCGCCGGCATGGACCAATCGATCAGCCCATCCTCTTTCTTCAACAGCGGCGCGCGGGTCGCCTCCTGGTGATTCTGCGGCCGCGGCCGGATGGCGTCCCTGGCGAGCCCGTCGAGCGTCTCCACCAGCAGATCCGCTCCCTGAATGGACAGCCTGCGGCCAAGCTCGAGCGCATCCTCTTCCGAGCCGATCGGTGTGCTCTGTTGCAGCAGAATGTCGCCCGTGTCCAGACCTGCGTCGATGCGCATCGTCGTCACTCCGGTCACCGTCTCGCCATTGGCGATGGCCCACTGCACAGGCGCGGCGCCGCGATATTTCGGCAGCAACGATGCATGCACGTTGATGATGCCGAGAGGAGCAAGATCGATCATCGCCTGTGGGAGGATCTGCCCGTAGCCCACCACCACCATCGCGTCCGCTCTCAGACCCGCGAGCAGCTCGATGATTTCCTGCCCTTTCACTCGCTCCGGCTGATGCACGGGCAGGCCGAGCGCCAGCGCTGTCTCTTTGACTGGCGGCGCGGCAAGCTGCTGCCCGCGCCCTTTCGGACGATCCGGCTGGGTGAGCGCCGCGGCCACGTCATGGCCTGCGCGAACGATCGCTTCGAGCGAAGGAACTGCAAATCGGGGGGTGCCCAGGAACACGAGCCGCATGGCGTCCGGCTACCATTCGCCCGCTTTGATCATCTTGCGGATCTTGCGCCGGATCAGATCGCGCTTCAACGGGCTCAGATGCTGGAGGAACAGGATTCCGTTCAGGTGATCCACTTCGTGCTGCATGGCCCGCGCCAGCAGCTCTTCCCCCGTCACTTCGACCGGCTCGCCCTTGGCGTTTTGCGCGCGCAAGGTCACCTTCCTGGCCCGAGTCACATCCTCGCGGAAGCCTGGAATGCTCAGGCACCCTTCCTCTCCCGTCTGCGAGCCTTCTTTGTCCATGATCTCCGGATTGATCAGCACGATCTGCTGGGACGGATCTTCTCCCGTCGTACAATCAATCACCGTCAGCCGCTGCGATACGCCGACCTGCGGAGCTGCCAGACCGATTCCCTTGGCTGCCTGCATGGTTTCGATCATGCCTTCAATCAGCTCTTGTAATTCCGGCGTGTCGAACTCGGTAATCGGGTCGCATGGCTTCTCCAGAATCGGATCGCCGTACTTCACGATCTTGTACATCCTCAGAACTCCCTCACCTGCACCAGGTAGCCCTCCAGGTTGCGCCTGGTTTCGGCCAGCGAATCGCCTCCGAATTTCTCGAGGAACGCCTGAGCGAGAACAATCGCCGCCATCGCCTCACCGATGACGCCGGCCGCCGGCGCCACACAGACATCGCTTCTCTCGTAGGCGGCCAGCGACGGCTCCCGGGTCGCCAGATCAACGGATTCGAGTGGCCGCCGCAGCGTCGAGATCGGCTTCAGGAAGCCACGGACGTACACGTCCTGGCCGTTCGTCATGCCGCCTTCGAGGCCCCCCGCTTTGTTGGCTCCTCGCGTAAACCGCCTCTTTTCTTTATCGTAATGGATCGTGTCCTGGACCTGCGACCCGTAGGAAGCCGCCTGCTCTTCGGCGCTGCCGATCTCGACGCCTTTCACCGCCTGCATGGAAACGACGGCCTGCGCCAGCCGCCCGTCCAGCCGCGAGTCCCAGGTGATATGCGAGCCCAGCCCCGGAGGAACGTTGTGCGCCACCACTTCGAAGATGCCGCCGATCGTGTCGCCGGTCCGGTAGGCGTGATCCACCGCTTCCTTCATGCTCGTCTCGGTCTCCGGATCGACGCAGCCGAGCACCACCTCTTCTTTCTGTGACAGCGCCACGATCTCGTCCCACGCCGCCTGCCGCTGGAGCCGCACCGGGCCGATGGCGATGACGTGGCTCAGCACTTCGATGCCGAATTGTCTCAGGAATGTTTTGGCGAACGCGCCGACGGCCACCCGAGCCGAGGTCTCCCGCGCGCTGGCCCGCTCCAGAATGTAGCGCGCATCCTGGAAATTGTACTTGATTGCTCCGGCCAGGTCTGCATGCCCCGGCCGCGGCCGGGTCACCGGCTTTTTCCTGTCTTCAGCGCCGTCGCTATCCTCGACTGGAAGAGCGCCGGTCCAGTTTTTCCAGTCCTTGTTGCGGATGATGATCGCAATCGGCGACCCGATGGTATGCGAATGGCGCACTCCCGAAACAATCTCGGCCTGATCCGTTTCGATCTTCATCCGGCCGCCGCGTCCGTAGCCTTGCTGGCGCCGCCAAAGCTCATGGTTGACGAATTGGATCGAAATGGGAATGCCGGCCGGCAATCCTGTGAGCGTGGCAACCAGACACTCGCCGTGGGATTCGCCGGCGGTCTCAAAGCGAAGCATCGAGCTTCTTTCCATCGTAACAGCCACCGGCGCGGGAGTGCCAGCGGCGGAAGGGGCGCTCTTGCTGAACAAGGTGATCTCCTCGAACAGATCCCGGATCAGGCACAGTTGTCCATCTCATCTCATGCGACAGCAACTTGTAGCAGCCAGCGGCGGCCTACAGCAGGTGGAAGTGGACCTCGACCAGGGCGGGCGCGCGCACCGGACGGCCGTTGCGCAAGGCGGGCCGGAAACGCCATCTCTCGACCGCCTCGATCGCCTTT
>JACQDF010000002.1 GCA_016201205.1 Acidobacteriota bacterium | reverse complement strand
TGTCAACGTTCGGCAGGTAAGCTTCTTCGAGAGGCGCGCTGTAAGGCACCGGCGTGTCGGGGGCGGTAACGCGCAGCACGGGCCCATCGAGATGCTCGAATGCCTTCTCCGCAATGCGCGCTACCACTTCGCCGCCGAAGCCGCCGGTCATCGTCGCTTCGTGCAGCACGATCGCCTTCGAGGTCTTCCGCACGCTGGCCAGGATGGTTTCCTCATCGAGCGGCGTCAGCGTGCGCAGGTCGATCACTTCGATCGACAGCCCTTCCTGCTCCATGCGCCCGGCCGCCTCGGCGGCCACATGGACCATCGCGGAGTACGTCACCACCGTCATGTCCTTGCCTTGGCGATGCACCGCCGCTTTGCCGATGGGAACGGTGTATTCGCCTTCCGGCAAGTCTTCTTTGATGCGCCGGTAAAGCGCTTTGTGCTCGAAGAAGATCACCGGGTCGTTGTCGCGGATGGCGGACTTGATGAGCCCCTTGGCGTCGCGAGCTGTCGCCGGCAGCACTACTTTGAGCCCTGGCACATGCGCAAACCACGCTTCATTCTGCTGCGAGTGAAACGGACCGCCATGAATGCCGCCGCCACAAGGCGCGCGCACGACGATGGGCACCGGCGCGTTCCAGCGGTAGCGGCACTTGGCGGCGTAATTGACGATCTGGTCGAATCCGCAGGAGATGAAGTCGGCGAACTGTATCTCCGCCACCGGGCGCAACCCCATGAAGCCGGCGCCGACCGCTGCTCCGACGATAGCGGATTCCGAAATCGGCGTGTCCACGACGCGCTTGTCGCCGAAGCGATCCAGTATGCCCTGGGTCACCTTGAAAGCGCCGCCGTAGACGCCGAGGTCTTCGCCGATCAGGAACACGTTCGGGTCGCGCTCCATCTCTTCCCGGATGCCTTCGCGGATCGCCTCAACGTACGTAGTGGGCATGCGGAGCTCCTATTCGTAGACGCGATCCAGCAGCTCGGACGGATCCGGACAAGGGCTCTTTTCCGCCGATTCGAGGGCTTCGTCGATCTCCTGGCGGATGCGCTCGAGGGTGTCCTCGATCTCGTCCTGCGAGGACCAGCCCTCCTCGATCATGCGCTTCTCCAGATGAGCGATCGGGCACCGCGCTGCCCACTCTTCAAACAGGCGCTTGGGCACATAGTCCGCTGGGTCGTGGGCGGAATGACCGGTCATGCGGAAGGTCTTGCACTCGATGAGATAGGGACCCAGTCCGGAGCGTGCATGATCGGCGGCCCGCATCGAGGCTTCATACACCGCGAACACATCGTTGCCGTCGACGATCTCGGAGGGCATTCCGTAGCCCGGCGCCCGGTCGGCCACGTTGGCGCAGGCCATCTGCTTGTCGAGCGGCGTCGAATAGGCGTACTGGTTGTTGTTGCAGATCAGCACCAGCGGCGCCCGTTGCACGGTGGCGAGGTTGACGCCCTCGTGCCAGTCGCCGCGGCTGGTGGCGCCGTCGCCGAACCAGACAAACACGACGTCGTTCTTGCCCAGGTACTTGAGCGCCATGGCGGCTCCGGCAGCCACCGGCACGCTGGCGGCCATCGCGCTGATGATGGCGATGAGCTTCTTGCTGAGGTCCCCCATGTGCATGTTGCCGTCGCGGCCGCGCGTCAGCCCGTCCACCCGGCCCATATATTGAGCAAAAACCTGCTCGGGCGTCACGCCGCGCATAAAATACAACGCCAGGTCGCGATGGGAGGGAAACAGAACATCGTCCGGGCGCGCAGCCAGGCCGCCGCCGACCGGGATTGCCTCCTGCCCGCGGCCCACATAGACACCGCCCGTGATCTTGCCCTGGCGGTACAGCTTGCGCTCGATGCGGTCCTCGACCTCGCGCATTAACGACATGTAGTAGTGGAATTTGCGGGCAAGCTCAGCCTCCGGAGACTGGCTGGCGAGGGGGGATTCTTTTACTAGCTTGGCGGCGGTCATGGCGATACCTCAGGCTGCGCGGGCAGCCCAAAGTCACAAGTATATGCGATTTGTGGGGAGCGTGACCGCTCGCTTACGCTCGCGGCTCAGTAACTCTCGCCGAATCAGTGCAACCGTTGCCGAGATGAGACCGTTAGGGAGCGGATTTCGAGGTTGGACAATCGGCAGGCCGGCAGGCGTCACGAATACCGGCCCGCGGTGTGAGCCATCGCCATCGCCGGCTCGGAGTCCACGGCTTCCAAAGCTTCGCCCAGCAGACGCGCGAACGTTGCCACGTTGGGGCGCTGAAACATCGAGACATGATCGCCGGGAACTTCATAGAGCGTGACGGCGCCGGCGGCAACGCTGCCCCACTCGAAATCGAGGTCGCGGTAGCGGCCTCGAGGGCGGTCGGCCGCCCAGAAGTGTGCGATGCGGCCGGAGTACGGGCCCGGGCGATACGCGCGTAAGGCGATGCTCATGGACGAGTCCGGGCTGCGGAATCCGGAAGGCAGAGGTTTCTCGAGCGTTCTCCAGAAGCGCCCGAGAACACCGCGGACGCGATCGGCGGCATAGGCGGCGGCGGAAGATGCCGGCAGCTCGCGCCAGCGTGCGAAGTGGAAGCGGACCTTCTGTGCGAGCCGAACGGCGGCGATCCAGGCCGATTGCGGGAAGGCAGCTTCGATGGGGAGCACGGTGCGAGCGTCGAACAGCGCCAGCAGCCGGACTGGCTCGCCTTCCATCTCGAGCCGCCGCCCCATTTCAAAAGCAATCACCCCGGAGGCGCACCAGCCCCCGAGCAGGTAAGGGCCGCTGGGATGAAAGCGGCGCAGGGAGGCCAGGCAGTGACCAGCCATCGCTTCGATGGTGTCCGGGGGCGGCAGAGGGAGCGAAAAAACAGGCCGCCCGCCGCCCAGGTTTTCGACCAGATGCCGCACCTCCAGTCCTGCTCCAACAAGAAACAACGGCGTGCGCGCACCGGCGGATTCGAGCGGGAGAATGTCGGGATCGGAGAAGCCTGTTTGTTGGGAGAGCAGCACCGCCATTTCCGCAATCGTCGGCGCTTCCACCAGCAGCGCCGCCGGAAGGCTGTCGAGGTTCAGTGATTCGCTGACGTCGCAAAGGAATCGGACAGCCGACAGCGAGTCACCGCCCGAGTCAAAGAAATGATCATGGATGCCGGGATGCGGAACCCGAAGCGTTTCAGCCCACAGCCCGGCCAGCGTCTTTTCCAAATCCGTGCGAGGAGCGACATAGGCGTGAGCCGCCGGTTCCGGCGGCAGAATCCTTACGGTCTCGCGCATGCTGGATCGGTTGGGCTTTCCAGTAGGGCCGATGGGAATCCGGTTCATGAAGAAAATCCGGCGGGGGATTTTGTGGAACGCCAGCCTGGAGGCGCCAAATCGCCGTAGCTGAGCTGCCGTGATCGCTCCAGCGTGCATGGGAACCACCGCCAGGGCGACCTCCTCGCCGAGCGAATCGTCCGGGATGCCGAAGGCGAGCGCCTCGGTGATGCCCGGGTGGGTGCGGTATACATCCTCGACTTCCCCGGGACTGATTTTTTCGCCGCCCCGGTTGATCAGTTCATGGACCCGCCCGGTCAGGAAGAGAAACCCATCCTCGTCGAAGCAGCCAAGATCGCCCGTGAGGAACCAGCCGTCGCGGAAGGCATCGCGCGTGGCGTTGGGATTGTTGAAGTAGCCGATGGCAACGTTAGGGCCTCGCACGACGACCTGGCCGGTCTTGCCGGGAGGCAGAGGCCGCTGATGATCATCCCAGATGGCGATGTCCGGACCGGCCGGTTTGCCGACCGAGCCGGGCTTCGGCTGTGCCGGCGGCAATGGGCCGATGGTGATGGGCGGGGATTCGGACATGGCGTACACCTGAGTCAATGGCGCGCCAAGGGCGAGTTCCAGCTCGCCGGCGAGCGACGGTGTCAGAGGAGCGCCGGCGGACCGGAAGAAACGAAACGGCCGCCGGCCGAGGACGTGGTCGAACTCAGGAGCAAGCTGGAGAATGCTTTGAAGGACGGCCGGCACGGCGGAGAACCAGGTCGGGCGCAACTGTTCTGTCAGATGAAAGAACAGACGCGGATCGAACCCGCCCGCGCAGATCACCGAACCGCCCGAGGCGGCGGAGTTCAGAACGTGGAACAGACCAAGCACGTGGAACAGCGGCGCCATGTTCAGATTGCGATCGCGATGAGAAAGTGAGTAAGCGGCAATGACAAAGCGGGCGCCGCTCAGCAGCGTCCGGTGGGTGTGCATGACCAGCTTGGGTTCCGATGTGGTGCCGGAGGTCGGCAGCAACAACGCCAGGTCGTCGGGAAGAGCATGAACGTCTCCGGAGGGAGCGGGGCGGGAAACGATCTCGACACGGAACAATCCCGCCTCCGCCCCTTCCAGTGGGATGAGTTCGACCACGGGGAGGCCGGCGTCAATAGCGATGTCGAGGGCGGCCGTACGGTAGCCGGCATGCACAACAACAGCCGAGGGCATGAGCCGGGCGAAGGTGGATTCGAAAGAGCCTGCGCTCTCGTCCGGGTTCAGCGGCGCGTAGGCGGAACATGCAGCGAAGGAAAGGAATGCGACGGCTGCTTCCGGTCCGTTCGGAAGAACGCCCGCGATGCGGCTTTGGGATCCGAAGCCGGCCGAGCGCACAGCACTCTCGACCGATTGAACCTGTTCCCACAATCCGCCGTAGGAGAGTACAGATCCGCCGCTGTCGAGCAGGAACGGAGCATGGGGGTTCCGCCCGGAGACTGATCGGATCAGCTCACCGAGCGTCTGAGTTTCCGAGCCATCCGGGGGAGGCCAACAAAGCATATGGCTCAGAATTATTGTCGCACGGCCCGATCCGGCAGCAAGTCCAGCGTTCCACCTTCTCAACCAGTTCTTGAAGGCGAACGGGCTTTGGCAGATAGTCATCCATGCCCGCCTCGAGGCACTCTTCCCGCTGGCCAGGCAGCGCATTGGCAGTGAGTGCAATGATCGGCACACGCCCCCCGGAGCCTTCCAGTCTGCGGATCTCGCGAGTCGCCTCCAGCCCATCCATCTCCGGCATCTGGCAGTCCATGAGAATGAGGTCGTAGCGTTTTTCCTGAAGCGCTTTCAAGACCTCGACGCCGTTGATGGCAACGTCGGCGCGGCAGCCCAGCCGTGTGAGCATTCTCGTGGCGACTCTTTGATTCACCAGATTGTCCTCCGCCACCAGCACCCGGATGTCATCGCACCGAGCCGGCCTCAGGTGCACCTCTGAGATGGCTGGAATGGGCGTCGCTTCCTCCACCAGGATGGTGAACCGAAAGATGGAGCCTTCGCCGGGCGTGCTTTCCACCAGGATGTGGCCGCCCATCAGCTCGCACAGTCGTTTCGAGATGGCCAGGCCGAGTCCCGTGCCGCCGAACTGGCGCTTGGTCGAGGCGTCGCCCTGGCTGAATGGCTGAAACAGCCTCGAGACGCGATCCAACGGGATGCCGATTCCCGTGTCCCGGATCTGGAAGCTCAGCTCGTAGCGGCCTTGCTCAATCTGGCGGCTGGACGCATCCAGGGAGACTTCTCCCCGCTCGGTGAACTTCACCGCATTGCTGAGCAGATTGACCAGCACCTGCCGCAACTTGCCGTCATCGCCCTTCACCACCTGCGGCACCAGCGGCTCGATTTGGCTTCGCACCTTCAGATCTTTTGCCCGTGCCCGCATTTCGACCAGCGCCAGCGCCTGGCGGGCGATGGTGCGCGGCTCAAAGTTCCGGCAGTCCAGCTCCATCCGTCCCGATTCTGTCTTGGTGAAATCCAGGATGTCGTCGATCATGGCCAGCAGCGCCTCGCCGCTGTCCCGGATCGTGTCGACGCACTCGCGGTGCTCGCTGGAGAGTTCGCGGTCGAGCAGCAGGCTGGTCATGCCGATGACGGCGTTCATCGGTGTGCGCAGCTCGTGGCTCATCACGGCGAGGAACTGGCTCTTGGCCTGGGCCGCGGCTTCAGAGGCTTCCTTGGCGCGCCGCAGTTCCTCTTCAGCGCGCTTGCGGTCGGTCAGGTCGTGCCAGACGCCAAGGGTGAGCTGGCGGCGCCAGAGCGCCAGCGGCGTCAGCGACGCCTCGACTGTGACCTCGGTGCCGTCCAGGCGGCGGTAGACCCAATCCTCGCGGTAAGACCCTTCCCTCTGAAAGATACGTTCTGCCTGTTCCGCTTTCTCCTCTGACCGGCGTCCGTCGGCTTGAAACTCGGGACTCAATGCCCAGAGACACAGCCCCAGCAGCTCCTGTTTATCTGAAGCACGCAGCATCCGCACAGCCGCATTGTTACAGTCCACGATGGTGCAGCCTTCCAACACCCAGTACGCGTCCGAAGCTTGCTCGAACAGGATCCGGAACTTCTCATCAGTCCCGATGCGCTCGGTGACATCCTGGGCGATGACCAGCCTGGCCGCGCCCTGGTCGATGGTGTGCGAAACGATCTCGACCAGCATGGCGTCGCCGTTTTTCCGTTTGTGCAGCCATGGGCCCGAGCGCTGGAAGGGCTCGTGCTTGCCCCGGACCATGGCCAGCATCTTAGGCACTTCCTCCGACGGGCGGATATCGGCGATCGTCATCCGCAGGAAGACCTCCCGCGAGTAGCCGTAGTGCGCGATGGCCGCGTCATTCACGTCCAGGAAGCGCAGCGTTTGGACATCGTAAATCCACGCCGGCAGGGGATTTCTTTCGAACAACTGGCGATAGCGTTCTTCCGTGCGGCGCAAGCCCTGTTCGGCGAGCTGCCGGGCAGTGACGTCGAATGCAGTCGCGGCCAGCAGTTTGCGGCCATCGGCGTCCAGCATCGGGAACCTCACCACTTGCCAGTACTGGGCGCCTCCATTCCCAGGGATCGCTTCGATGGTTTCCACAGCGTGCTCGGCTGCCAGCACCCGCCCGCCGGAGTTGCGGAACCGTTTCACGATCTCGTCCGTATGAGCGCCAAACGAGTCTTCCAGAGGCCGGTTTGCATAGAGGACGGCGCCTTCCTCATCCGTGATGAAGGAAACGTTCGGCGCATGGTGCATGAACGCCTCGAATCGTTTTTCCGCCGACAGCCGCGCGGAGGCCTCGCGGCGAATCCGCCTGTTTTGCACGACAAACACCAGAACAGCGATGCCGAGGCCCGCCATGAGCACCCCCAGAATCTGTGTCTGCAACCTGGCTCGAGCCAGGTTCTGAAAGAGCCGGAACTCGTTGATGGCGAGAATGCCGCGGCGGGCGCACAGCTTGGACAGTGTGCCATCTTCCGACATGGCCCCGATTTCGGCGTGCACCTGATCCGCCAGGCGGGAGAACCGGCCTGTTGAAGCGATCGCGTACGGCAATGTCGTCTCTTCCACAATCCGCATGCGCAAGCGCTCTGTTCCGCAGCCGCCCAACCCGTTCATCAAGGCGCCCTGAAAGCGCCGGATTTCCACCAGCCCCACGTCCGCCTCGCTCGAGCAAATCGCCGTAAAGATCGCCTCATAATTCTTTCTGGCGACGATTCTCAGGCTGGGAAACAGTTTCTGAGCCGTTCTTGCGGCGACCGGGCCTTCTAACAGAGCGATGGCCTTATGCGGGCGGGAGTCCTTGCCGGATTCCAGCGAAACAAGACCGAGGCCCAGCTCCCACCAGGGCTTAGTGAGGTGTAGCCTTTCCCTGCGCTGCGGCAGATCAGCCAGCATAGGGACCAGGTCGATGCTTCCGGCCTGGAAAGCATCGTCGGCGCCGGCCTTCGCCGAGACCCATTGGAAACGAATGTTGCGGCGGCGGGCCACTTCGGTAAACACGTCGATGACCAGGCCATCGGGCTTGCCGCCCTCTCCGGTGACCATGTATGGCGGGAATTCAATGTATCCGACCCGCAGCACTTGTTCCGGCTCAGCGGATCGACGGAACCGCAGGCCGGCCGCAGCCAGCAGCGCCAGCGTTGCCGCCGAGATCAGCCGTGTTTTCCAGGACTTGGCGCCCAACCGCATGTACAACCGTGGCACTGTCTGGATGACACTGCGGGCCATCCACTGATCCACTCATCGGCCGGGGTTTACGAGGAAAGAGGAGAACCTTAACGCTGGATGCGCGCCGACCCGCCCCTGGCGAATGCTCGCACCTGATCTACCGTAGCCATGGTCGTGTCGCCAGGAAAGCTGGTAAGCAGGGCCCCGTGTGCCCAGCCTAGCTTCACCGCTTCCTCGGGCGGCTCGCCTGTCAACAGGCCGTAAAAGAAGCCGGCTGCGAAGCCATCTCCGCCGCCGACGCGATCGAGCACGTCAAGCTCGCACGCCGGGGCGGCGAAGGTCTCTCCGTTGATCCAGGCCACCGCGCTCCAGCCATGCCGGTTGGTCGAGTACACCTCACGCAGTGTCGTCGCCACGATCTTGATCTGCGGATGTTTCGCGACCACCCGGCCGATCATTCCGACAAACGCACTCGGGTCGAGCTTGGATATGGCGGCGAGCTCCGGGCCGGCAATGCCGAGCCCTTTCTGCAAATCCTCTTCATTGCCGACCAGCACATCGACGTTCTCCACAATGCGGCCAATGACAGACACCGTGCGATCCTGCCCCCCGGAGATTTTCCAGAGCTTCTCGCGGAAGTTGAGATCGAAGGAAATGACCGCGCCGGCGGCTTTGGCCGCCTGCATGCCTTCGATGATCAGCTCCGCTGTCGTCTGAGAGAGCGCCGCAAAGATGCCGCCGCTGTGGAACCAGCGCACGCCGCCGGCGAAGACCGCGCTCCAGTCGAAATCGCCCGGTTTCAGCCGCGCGGCCGCTTCATTCGAACGGTTGTAAAAAACGACGGGCGCGCGGACGCCCTGGCCGCGATCGCTGTAAACGGTGGCGATGTTCGGGCCAGTCACGCCATCATGTGCGAACCGCTTGTAAAAGGGCTTGACGCCCATCGCCTTCACCCGCTCGCCCACAAGATCGCCAATAGGATAATCGACCATCGCCGTCGCGATGCCGGTTTGCATGCCGAAGCAATCCGCCAGATTGGCGGCGGCGTTGAACTCACCGCCGCTGACATGGATGTGGCACTGGGTGGCTTTGCGGAAAGGGATGATTCCCGGGTCCAGGCGGTGGACCAGAGCGCCAAGCGCGACGAAGTCCAGTGCGGCGTGCGGGCGGATGTTCAGACCATGGTTCATAGACGCGGCGAGGACTCAATATAGCAGATGAGCCGCGGCCACTTGGAACTGTTTCGCAAAATGTGGTGTAATGCCCCTTCGGGCCCGAGGATCATTCCACATGAGACGATTCACCCTTAGCGCGTGTTTTCTCTGCCTGCTTGCCCTCACCTGGATGCTGGAGAGCCAGTCAACAGCGGCACAAAGCGGAGGACCCGGCGCCCTCGTCAGCGGCCACGGCAAGATGCGATTCCGCGTGCTGTACACGTCGGAGCATCTTCCGGCGGAGGCGCAAAAAGTACTGACGTCCGCCCACGGAGGTTTTGCGATTGACCGCCGGCCGGGTAAGGGCGAAACGTACTTCTATCTGAAGGGGGCCGGCATCATTCAGATCAGCGCGGATCTGAAGACGACCAGGATGCTGAATACGGCGTCCGAAATGAAGAACACGAACATGCACAACACGACCATCTGGCAGGCACCGGATGGGACCCCATACCTCACGTTTCCCGGCAACGAATCGAACCAGGTCTTCACCACCACTCTGGACGGCGCTCTGGTTCACACGCTGAAGACTCCCGAGCCGGGCACGGATCTGGGGCACCCGGTTGCCAGCGATTATTTCACCGGGCGGGGCAGCTTCATTCCCACCGACGTCGAGTATCTGGACGGGCTGCTGTACATGACAACCGGCTATTCGAATCTGGATTTCGTGCTGACGGCTCGAGTGCTGAGCACGAATCCGTTCCGCGCGGTGTGGCATGATCTGGCGTTTGGCGGCAAGGGGACAGGCGTGGGCCAGTTTGGCACCGGGCATGGGATTACGATTCCTCCGGGGACCAGGCGGCTGGACATCGCCGACCGGCCGAACTCGGAGATCGATCGCTTCACCCGCTACGGCCAGTATTTGTCGACTCTGCGGATGCCGCTCGGATCGTACCCTTGCGATATTTATTACCACGGCAAGTATGCGGTTGTCGGATCACTGCATGGCGCCGACCGCGCCAAGGGAGCTCCGGTCTACATCCTCGAGGAAGACCGGCTGATCTCGACGGTGATGCCGAAAGAAGATCTGGGCCTGAAGAACTTCCAGCACATCCACAACGCGGTGATGCGCGAGTACGGCAACAAGCTGTATCTGATCGTGCAGGCCTGGAATCCCGGCGATTTCGCCATTCTCGAGCAGGCGGCAAATTAACTGCGGTGGGGCGGACATTCTTGGCCGCCGCCGGCTTTCGAGCCGGCGCTGAGTGCCGCGCCGGTCGCCCAAGCAGCCAACGGCAGCCAACGGCACATTGACAAGAGTTCTTTGCCCTTGCTAGGCTCACTGCCACCGACCGGCGTTTGCTGTTGGAAAGGAGATGGGAGTGTGGATTCCCTGGGCTTTGGCCGCGGCCATGATGGCCGCCCCTCAGAGCGCGGAGAAACAGCCGCCGCTCAGCCAGGCCGACGCCAGCAAGCTCAAGAACCCCGTCCCCTTCACGAAGAAGTCGGTCGCACAAGGCCGGACCATCTACCTGCGCTATTGCACGGCGTGCCACGGCGCCGACGGAAAGGCCACCGTGGACGTGGTCGCCGATGCCACCGATCTCACATCGCCGAAGCTGTGGCGGCACGGATCCACCGATGGCGAGATCTTCCGCAGTACTCGCGATGGGGCAGGCGACAGTATGCCTGCATTCAAAACACAGATTCCTCAGCAAGAGAACTTGTGGCATCTGGTCAACTATGTGCGCAGCCTCTGGCCGGAATCGATGCGGCCGCCTCTCGCGGAAGCCGGACCGTCTTCCGGTAAGAGCAAATAAGAAGGAATGCATATGAACAAGGATCCTGATTCGAAAAAAGCCGAGTCCGGCGAAGCGGCAAACCGCGGGAAAGAAGAACGCGCCTCCCGCAGGAATTTCCTGAAGGCCCCGGCTGCCGCCGGAGCGGTGGCGGCCGCCATGGCGACGCCCGGCAAGCTGTTTGCCGAGCCGTCGATTCCCTCGATCCGCATCCCCAAGGAAATCCCGGACAATCTGAAGGAGCAAGCCAGGCCAGCCTCCTTTCAGGACAAGGGGATGACGGGCGCAGAGGTGTTCGCGAAGCTTTGCAAAGAAGAAGATCTCGCCGCTCTGTTCTGCTGCCCGGGCAATTACACGGTGATCAATGCCATCGCGGCGGCCGGCATCCCCAGTTACGGCGGCCGGACCGAAGGGGCGATGTGCGCGGCGGCCGACGGGTTCTCCCGCGTGACCGGCGAAGTCACGGCGACGTCGGGCACGGAAGGTCCTGGATTCACGCATATGATCATGAACATCGCCTCGGCCGCCTCCGCCCGCACACCGTTGCTGGTGCTCGCCAGTAACATGCAGATCGCGGGCGACGATCGCGAAGCGTTCATTCAGACCGGTTACCAGCAGCCGCTCACGACCGGCATGAAAAAGTATGGAAAGCGCCTCATCGCGGCAAACCGCGTCCACGAATATGGAGCGTACGCCTTCCGGAATCTGAAGTCCGGCGTGCCCGGTCCGGTGCATCTCGATTTTCCAGGCGAAGTGGCCAGAGCGCGCTTCACCGATGCGGCCGGGCTCACCGATTACCACGACAAGAACAAGTACCGCAGCGAGTCGCGGCCTCACCCCGCCGCCAGGGACGTCGAAAGAGCGGCGGACATGATCAGCAAGGCCGAACGTCCCATCCTGGTGGCCGGCCAAGGCGTGTTTCAGCGAAAAGCTTGGGAAGCGCTCAAGGCGGCGGCCGAAAAGCACGACCTTGCAGTCGTCACTTCGGGGCCCACGCGCGGTCACTTCCCGGATGACCACCGGCTGTCGGCGAGCCTTTCTCCGGATGCCCTGATGAGCGCCGACCTGGTCGTCTTCGTGGGCCAATACTCGATGCCGAGTCCCGGTGAGTACCGCTTCAGCCCGGACGTAAGAACCATTCGAGTTCATCCTGTTCAGGAAGACCTGGGCCGGAACTGGCCCCTGGAACTGGGAATCGTCAGCGACGAAAAGATTTTCCTCGAGTCTCTCGCCGGCATTCTACCCCGCAGGAAGCGGGAGGCATGGGTGGCCGAGCTGGCGGCGGCACGGCAAAAATACGAGAAGCGAATTCTGGACGAGTACGAGCTTGGGTTGAAGCACAGCCGCGCCACCGACCACCTGCATCCGGCCGTGATGTGCAGAGAGATTCACGATTTCCTCTACAAGGGAGACATCGACCCCAGGCAGACGGTGACCGGATCGGGTGGCTGGACCAGCGGGCTGTACGCCGGCCGCTGGATGCGGGCCTTCCGTCCGGGGCAGTCTGTCGTGTGCGCGTACCAGTACGGCGCCATCGGTCCCGACGTGGCGATGCTGATCGGAGCGGGCGCTGCCGTCCAGCGCGGCGTTGGGCCGCAAGCTCCCTACAAGGGCGCCCCGGTTCTGTGCATCACCAGCGACGCCGGAATCGCCTACAGCCTCTTCGAGCTGGACACCGCAGTGAAGTACAGGATTCCCGTGATTGCCGTGGTCTACAACAACAACTCCTGGGGCATGTGGCCCAACGCGGTGACATCGGCGCGCTCGCTCCACATGTATCTGTTTCAGGAGAACCTGCGCTACGACAACCTGGCGATCGGTCTCGGCGCGCGCGGCGAGTATGTGCGAACTCCGGAGCAGTTGCGCGAAGCCCTGAAGCGCGCCTACCAGGCGGCCGCCAAAGAGAGCGCATCCACGCTGATCAATTGCCAGGCGCTCAAGGAGTTCACCTCCGCCAGGCATTATCCGCCAGGCATTGCACTCAATCCGGAGCCTGGCGTGGGAGCCTTCGCCCATTGAGTGCGCTGTCTTTGCGGATTGAACAGGTGGCCGGCATCCTGGAAGGCTACGCCAGCCGGGGTGTATTTCGGGGATTCAGCCGTGGGGCGGCACGCCAGGGAAAAGCGGTCTTCAAAATGACATGGCACAAGGACCGGTCCTTCGAGCTGATCGTGGATGCGAAGCGAAACACGCTGCGCATCCCGGTCGTGCTGCCGGAGGTTCCCTCGAACTCGGCGATGTACCGTGAGCTCGAGCAGTTCCTCGAGTCGCGTGAATCTCCGACGCTGCCGGAGCACCGGCGAATCCATACCGCCAAAGCTCGCATTCGCGCCGCCAACCGGGGAGGCAACGTTTCGGTGACGCTCACTGTCCAGGACGGCGACTTCGAATACGGCGCTCGAAAGCTCATCAACACCATCCATGAGATCTTCATGGACTTCCTCTCTGACGGGCGCTACTACGAATACCAGTTGGAAAAGTTCAATCTCGACCCTGACCAGGTGTGACCGCCGGCTACTGGCGCACGACCGGCTTGCCGTTTTCATCCAGGTGCGGGTACGGGCCGCCGGTGCGGAACCGGTCCAGGATGTAGTCGTCGTATTGTGGCGTCGGGGAAAAGTAGCCGCCTTTGCGGATGTGCTGTTTCACCACGTCCTCGTTGAGCTCGACTCCCAGACCTGGCGCGTCCGGCACGCTGATGTAGCCGCTGTTCACGATCGGCTTTGAGGGTCCGGCGGCCAGATCGCCCCACCACGGGATGTCCACCGCGTGGTTCTCCATGGCCAGCATATCTTTCAACGTCGCCGCCATGTGCACACTCGCCATGCAGCCCACCGGAGAGCCGGCAAAGTGGATCGCCGTCTCGACGCCGTTCATCGAGGCATAGTCCGCGATGCGCCTGGTCTCGCGGATGCCGCCCGCGGTGAGTGGGTCGGGATGAATGACATCAATGGCGCGATGGTCAATCAGATCCTTGAACCCTTCTTCCAGGCCGAACAGGCTCTCTCCCGTAGCGATCGGAGTAGTGGTCGCTTCCTTCAGTTCCTTATATCCTCGCCAGTCTTTCGGAGCGTCGCCGCCGGGCCCCAGGTGCCCCACCTGAATCATGTCTTCCGCCCAGGCAAGGTTGTATTTTTCGAAAGCTCGAGCGTACCGGATGCTGTCGTTGACGGTGAGCGGCCCGAAATGGTCCGCTGCCAGCGGGGCTTCCCATCCGATGGCATCCCGCACCGCCTGAATGTATTCGCACATATACTCGAGGCCCTTCTGCGTTGCCACCCGGCGATCGTTCACCGCGTCCGGTTTGTCCGCCACCAGGCGCGTCCCGAGATCCATCTTGAAAAACGTGAACCCCATCTGCTTGCGGCGCTTGAACCGCTCGGCGTAGATTCCGGGGTCCTTGCTTTCCGTCGTGTCGCAATAGATGCGGATGCGATCGCGATACTTCGACCCGATCAGCCGCCACGCCGGCACGCCATACACCTTTCCGGCAATGTCATGCAGCGCCATATCCACGGCGCTGTAACCGCCGCCCATGCGTTGGTGATTGGAAAAGATACGGAGGCTATCCAGGATCGGCTCGATGGACAGCGGGTTCCTGCCCGCCAGGTGCGGCTTGAGCACCAGCGCCGTTCCCTCTCTGCCGGCGTCGCGCGCCTCGCCTAGTCCGTAGACGCCTTGATTGGTGTCGATGCGGATGATCGGGTAGTCGTAGTTCGAGGCGACCAGCACCGCCCGCATGTCGGTGATCCGAAGCTGGCTGGGGGCGGAATTGCGGTTGAATCCGGCCTGCGCTCCGGACTGTGCTCCTGCTCTTGTCTCGGTGAATTTGAAAAAGGAAGCCAAGGCGGCTGTGCGCGCCATCAGCTTCCTTCTGGAAACTTGCTTTTCGTTGCAATAAGGCATGGTATCGGCTCCTGAGCGCGAAGGCCGCACCCCCGCGGCGCCAAGCCGTTGAGGAACACCGGAGTGTCCCTGCCGCGGGGCGCGGTCCGTTTTGCGCGAAGTTTCTCAAAAGAAACGCTCCGATACCAGTAAAGCACTTCCACTTTCTTCCAGCGGGCTACCGGTACGCTGCCAGACGAATGGTCGTGTTTGTGAATTCGATCATCCCGAGGTCAAGACCGGCGGCGTCAAAGTGCGAGCCGGACACGGAATTCGCGACGTAGATGATTCCGCTCTCTCCCTTGTTCGGATCGGCACTGGGCAGCGCCTGAAGAACCAGTGAGGGCACCGCGAAGCGTCCCTTCGAGGCCTCCTCGAGGCAAAGGAAAAAGCCGCCGCTTTGGTTTTCGGCAACGCTCACGCCGGACATCACCACCAGGGAGCCGGCACTGCCGCCACGCCACGTGATCAGAAGGTCGGCGGAGCGGGGAATGACGCGAAAAATACCGACTGCCAAGGAACCGCCCTCGCCGAAGCTCTCCCGGTTGAGCCACTCAAAGGGGGACGACAAGTCGAGCCTGGCGGAAAACGTGCCGACATCTTTGCCCGCGGCGGTATTGGAAACCGTGTAATTGCCGGCATCGAGGAAGAGATCGCTGGGAATCGGGATCGGAATGGGAGATTCGATCTCGGTGCCTTCGCCGAGCTTGTTCCAGTAGGTG
>JACQDF010000371.1 GCA_016201205.1 Acidobacteriota bacterium | reverse complement strand
GACGGATGGTTTGTCCCTTGACTATGATCCTGCCTGGTCGCCGGAAGGCGACCTGCTGTACTTCGCGTCGGCGCGCGACGGATTCCGCTGCCTTTGGGCGCAGCCGCTGGACCGTGCCACCCGGCGGCCCAGCGGCAAGATGTTCGTCGTGCGGCACTTCCACGCATCCCGATTCTCGCTGAAGGAAACGATTGGCCCGCGCGGCCGCGATCTGGCGGCGACAAAAGACAAGATCCTGTTCTGCCTGGAGGAGTTCAGCGCCAACCTCTGGCTGCGGGAATCGGGGAAATAACGGTTAATTAGCTGCAAGTCACTTCCCGAAGCGCCCTTGCCGGCGGCATGATGGGGCACATGCGGGCTTGGAGCAATTGGCGCCGCAGGGCTACCTGGAGCTGCGCCGGCTCGCCGAAGGGTACATGCGGGGTGAGCCGAAGGGGCATACGCTCCAGCCCACCGCTCTGATTCACGAGGCGTATCTTCGCCTGGTGGATCACGCACGGGCGCGCCGGACGGCAATCCAATCCCTCTCCATGAAGTTGGACGTGGGGGTGATGGAGAGGGAGATCGACGTACTGGCCATCGACGAAGCTTTGGAAAGGCTGGGCATCTTTGACGAGCGCAAAGCCCGCATCGTCGAGTTGCGGTTCTTCGGAGGCATGACGGAGGCGGAAATCGGCCATTCAATGGCCATTTCCGTCTCCTCCGTGAGGCGTGAATTGCGCATGGCCGAGGCGGCCCCAATACTGGTGAATCTGGTGAATCCAACACCGCCGCCGCGATCCGTTGTGCGTGTCTTGGTGGAGAGATGAACGCCGAGCGCTGGCGCTGCACTTCGCCTACTACAACTTTTGCCGGGTCCACGGTTCGCTGAGGGTGACGCGCGATGGAAGCGGGAATCGCAGATCATGTGTGGAGCTTGAGTGAATTGGCTCTCCTTCAAGTTACTGATAACAAATCACTTCGTTAAAAAGGAAGCTTTTTCCTTGACAACGGCGTCAAAGAACATCTAGACTAAGAACGGAATTAAGACCCCCCGCTAGGTGCGTAAGCACCGAGTGGGAAAGTAACATACCCAGGGCCAGCTACAACGCTGGCCCTTTTGTCTTTTATGCCCGCAACCGGAATACGCCTCAGCATCTTCATCGATGGCGGCTACCTCTTCAAGGTGTTCGCTGCGTACAGCGGCGCCGGCTACCGCTACTCCTGCAAGAGGCTCATGACAAAGTTGTCTGAGAACTACAATTTGGAGAAGGTCCACTACGTCAACTCCATCAATCTTCGCAATGCAGCAATCAGGGCGAAACAAGAAAAGTTCTACTATGGTTACCTCAAGAATTCTCTTGGATGGGAAGTAGAGATTTTACCCCTTCAAATGGCCTGGCGGAAAAGCCCAACAAAAGGGGACCGATTCTACGCTGACGCTTCTGCTTCAAAATGCTGCCCTGGAAAACGAATGCGACGTGGCGATCCTCCTTGCTGCGGATTCTGATTTCGTTCCGCCAGTTGAGCTTGTGAAAAGGCTGGGGAAGGTCGTTCGGAATGCATATTTCTCATCCCGACCGTCGTACCACCTTCAGCAGGCCTGCAATGGAACGCCGATCAGACTGGACGACATAGACTTCGTTTACAAGGACGGCAACCCGAGAGATCTGATAACGCTCGGTAGTCTCAAGGGCGCCATCCTTACGAGCCGACACTCTTAAGTCGTAGCACCGGCCTGCGCGAGCTTTCTGAGCAGCATGATCTGGCCGGCGTGATACGAGTTGTGCTGCGCTGCGCCGGCGAGGGTTTCGAAGAAGGACACCCCCGGCACCGGGTGATCGGGCAGGCGCTCTTCGGGAAAGCGCTCGGTGGCGGATTCCAGCTTCGACAGCGCGTTCGCCAGCTCCTGCCAGGCGGCGCCCCAGTTGCTCTCCGTAGCTTCCGGGACGGATGGCCAATCACCCGCGAGCGGCTCCCGGTGACAGGCCCCGCCAAGCCTTTCGGCGATTTCGTCCATCCAGGCGGCGGCGTGAAGCAGGATCTCCCAGATCGAGTGCGCGCCGGCGATGGGAGGGGCGGCGGCCTGAGCGGCGCTGATTCCCTCGATAGCCTTGACCAACGACGGGCCATGCCAGGCTGGTCCGTTCACGGACTTGCGGATGGCATCGGCAAGCTGAGCTTTCGGTGTCATGAGGATCAGTTTGACAGGTATCACCGCAAGTACACAGTCACATCCCGCTGGCTCCGCACGCCCCCCACGGTGAGCACCAGCGGCTGGGGCCCAGCCGCCACTTGCGACGGCGCACGCACCGTCACTTGCAGCACGCCTGGACCGGTCACCGAAGCGCCCGCCGCCACCACTTCCGCCTGCTCTCCTCCGATGGTCACTTCGAGGGGCGCGACCGGCGCGGGATACGGCGGCTCAGCCAGCCTGCCTTCAGCGCCCGCCGGATCCGTGATCCCCTCGCCGGTCGCATAGAACACCAGCAGTGCTCCCTTCGACGCCGGATTCGTGGCCGAATGCAGCGTGCCGTTCTCATTCACAGCAACCGCCGGCCCGGCGCCGCCGCCCGTCGTAAAGATGCCCGGCGCAGTGCGCACGATGGAAACACTTGCCTGCGCCCGCAGGGCGCCTTGGCGAAAGACCTCGATTTTCGTGCTCAACTGCGCAAACACGCGATAGGGCGCCTGCACGCTGATCAGGTTCCTCTGTGCATACAGAATGGGCGCGGGCCGCCCGTCAAACCGGACTTGTGTATCCGATACCGTGGTCTCGAGCGAGCCGTTGGGGCCGAGCCGGCCGGATGCCGGCGTCACTGGCCCGATCCCCGCCCCTTCGAGCGAGATCACCATGCCCGCCGCCACCGCGGTCGCTTCCAGCGTAGCCCCATGCAGCACCGCCAAGTCCGCTTTCACCGCTTCGGGCGCCGCCGGCGACGCGACCGGCGTCAGCTTGCGGATGCGGTGGTTCAGCCGGTCCGCAACGTACACGTTCCCCGCTGCGTCGGCGGCGATCCCGGCGGGCTCTTCGAACTTCGCACTCAACGCCGGCCCGCCGTCGCCCGAGAATCCAGGCGCCCCCGAGCCAGCGATGGTCGCAATGAGGCCATCCGGAGTCACTCGCCGGACACACGCATTGCCGGCGTCGGAGATGAACAGTGCGCCAGTGGAATCCGCCGACACGGCCACAGGTTGATTCAGCCGCGCCTCCACCGCCGCACCGCCATCTCCGGAGAACCCCGCCGTTCCCTTTCCGGCAACGGTGCTGACGTAGCCTTCCTTGCTCACTTTGCGAATGCGATGATTCCCCGAGTCTGCGATGTACAGGTTGCCGGCGCGATCGAAGCAGATCCCCAGCGGCCGGTCGAGCTGTGCATTCAACCCAACCCCGCCATCGCCGGAAAATCCCTTGCGGCCGGTTCCCATCATGGTGAGCAGGTAGCCGCCCGGAATGATTCGCCGGACGCGGTGGTTGCCGGTGTCGGCAATGTACAGGCTGCCGCCGGGATCCACCGCCACACCGGTTGGACTGCTCAGTTGTGCCTGCTGCGCCGGCACGATTTCGCCGTTGAATCCGGCAGTACCGGCGCCGGCGACCGTCTGAATCTGGCCATCAGAAGTAATCTTCCGCACCGCGTGGTTGTCCGTGTCGGCGATGTAGATGTTTCCGCTTCGATCCGCCGTCACGCCCCGCGGGCTCGACAAACGCGAGCGCTGCGCCGGCCCTCCATCGCCGCGGGAACCGGATTCGCCGTCTCCGGCCAGCGTCACAATCAGACCCGCCGGCGTAATGCGCCGCAGGCGATGATTCCCGCTATCGGCGATCAGAAGGCCGTCTGAGTCCATCGCAACATCGGAAGGCGCGTACAGCAACGCTTGATCCGCCCGTGTACCCTCGCCGCGAAACTGGCCGCTCGCTCCCGCCAGCGTCGTCAGCAGTCCGCCCGGCGGAAGTTTGCGTACGAATGCGCCTGCCGCCAGGTAAAGATTCCCCGCTCCATCGATGGCGACATCGCGTGCGCCTCGCGCCAGCACTTGGGCCGCGCCGGCCGGGCTCACTCGCACCGCCTGGTCAAAGCCGCTCGAGGCGATGATGAGGTTTCCGGACGCATCCAGGCACACGCCTGTTGGCAGATTGATGTAAGCCTCCGCATTCAGAATGCGTGGCGTCGCGATCACTCCACCGGCAATCCTCCGGATCGCATGATTCGCGCTATCGGCGACATAAATCGCTCCACTACTGGCGTCGGCGAAGAGGCCCGCGGGATAGGCCAGCGGGCTCGTGAGCGCCGGGCTGTTGTCTCGAGCGGGCCCGGGCGATCCTGTTCCCGCCACCGCGGCCACTCTTCCATCCGCGGAAAGCCGAAAGATGCGATGGCCTTCGAAGTCTGAGATGTAGAGGTTGCCGGCCGGGTCCAAGGCTAGATTCCGGGGGCCCTTCAACTCGGCCCCGCCGCCTGCGATGGTCGCAATGCGTCCGTCCGAGGTGACACGCCTCACACGCGCATTGCCTAAATCGGCGATATACACGTTGCCCGCATTATCGACCGCCACGCCGTAGGGTTGATCCAGCATCGCTTGCTCTGCGAGACCGCCGTCTCCGGAGAAGCCCGCTGTTCCCGTGCCTGCGATGGGCGTGAGCGATCCGAAAGGACCGATTCTATAGACGCGGTTGCGCGGCGTATCCGAAAAATACACATTGCCGGCCAGATCCGACGCGACTCCGCGCACGTCCTGCAACAGGATGGTGGTGGCAAGACCTGCGCCGATGGCGGGATCGGCGCCGGCAATCGTATCAATGGTGTAATACACCGCGTTCTGTGCGGCGAGTGCGAGCACCCCCAGGCTCAGCAGGAAGCCCGGGCTTACCAGCAACCTATGCGAGCACAAGGTAGTACGAGGTTTTCCCTTTGCTAATTAAGTGCCCGGCCGCTCATACTCCTCTCTGGTTTATCGATAAGGCCTTTGTTGACATGCAGTTGAGAAATGTCCTAACACTGGCGCTGGGGACTGGGGCTATGCTGCTGGCGCAGCCGGGGGTGGATCTGAAAACGGATAGCGGCAGGGCCGCCGATCGTGCCAGCTCGATTCAAAAGCGCCGCACGGCGGGCCAGTGGCACATGCTGCTGGTTTTTCCGCAGCCGCCAGGACGCGGGGAAGTTGAAGTGTTGGAGGCGCGCGGAATTCACGTGGTCCAGTTCGTCCCCGAGCGTGGTTTGATGGCTTCTGTCCCGGAGACAGCGCCGCTTGAAGATCTGCCGCTCGAGTGGGTGGGGCGGCTGCGGCCGGAACAGAAGGTGAGCCCGGCGCTGGTGGATGCGGGGTTGCTGGGCTTCGGCCCGGCCGAGCTCAGCATCCTGGTCGAGTTCTATAGCGATGTGGCCCGCGCGGATGCGTACGCGATCGCAGTCGAAGAGCAGCTCACGGTGCTCGACAGCCCCGATCTGCTGGCCTGGCAGCTTGCCCTGCGCGGCCCTGCGTCCCGGCTGGCAAAGCTCGCCGAGTGGGACGAAGTAGCCTATCTGTTTCCCGCTTCCCTGGAAGTGACCACAGGCCAGCCGGTCGAGGCGTGCGCGGGCGCCTACACGACGGCCGGCCGCGTCGGCCAGATCGTCGCCAAGGTAGGCGAAGGCTGGGACGGGCCCGGCAAAGGATCGGCAGACATCGGCTACGTATTTTCGTCGTTCACTGGAAGGCTTTCCGCGGGCGAGATCCGCACCGAAATCTCGCGCGCCCTGGAGCAATGGTCACGCTTCGCCAAAATCCGCTTCACTCTGTCGCCATCGGCTCTGGCCCTTCGAACCATCAACTTCCTCTTCACCACCGGAGATCACGGCGATGGCTATAGCTTCGATGGCCGCGGTCGAACGCTGGCTCATACCTTTTATCCGTCGCCGCCCAATCCCGAGCCGATCGCAGGCGATGTTCACTTCGATGATGATGAGCCATGGCAGATCGGCGCCGGCATCGATCTGTTCAGCGTCGCTCTTCACGAGATCGGCCACGCATTAGGATTGGGTCATTCCGATAGCCCCACTGCGGTCATGTACCCGTATTACCGGCATGTCTACGCCCTGAACAATGACGACATCGCGGCGATTCGCGAGTTATACGCCGCCCAGGACAGCTCAACGACGCCCACGCCAGCGCCGCCGCCCGCGCCCGGCCTGGAAATCGCAATCGAGCAACCAGCCGCCGCCACAGCGTCCGCGCAGATCTCGCTGGCTGGCGTCACCACGGGCGGCGCCGGGTCGGGGCAGGTCAACTGGACGAACGGCCGGGGCGCATCCGGTGTGGCGCGTGGATGGCGCTCATGGTCGATTGACGCGATCCCGGTCGACATCGGAGACAATCTCATCACGATCACTGCCGTTGATTCAGCAAACGCGCGCGCCAGCAAGCAAGTGCGGATCACGCGGCAGGCCGCACCGCCGCCGACGCCACTCTCGATTCGGATCCTCTCGCCCATCCCGGCGGGCTCCTACGCATCCTCCGCATCTTCGATCTCTCTTTCCGGAACGGCCGGACCGGAGGGGCGCTTAAGCCGCATCTGGTGGTCCAGCTCGCGAGGCAGCGGCGGCAGCATCAACGGCACTCCCAACTGGATCACCAGCGCCATTTCGCTCGAGCCCGGCCTGAACCGCATCACCGTCACTGCCACTGATGTCCAAGGCTCAGCCGCCGACGCTTCTCTTGACGTGATCTACAGCCCGCCTTCGCCTCCTTCGCCGCCCGCCATGCCGGACACCGTCGCTCCAGCCCTCACGATCCTCTATCCCCCGCTAAGTATCTACAACACGTCTTCCCCGGCGATCACGATCACCGGCTCGGCGAGTGACAATGTCGCTGTCACCGAAGTCAACTGGCTCGGCAGCTCGAGCCGCTCCGGCAAGGCCATTGGAACCACCAACTGGCTTATTCCGGATTTTCCTCTGCTGCCCGGCATCAACACCATCATGATCCGCGCTCATGACGCAGCCGGGAATTTCTCCTGGCGGGCGCTCTCGATCACGCGCAATTGATAGTGACTGCCGGCCACGCCGTGGTCATCTTAGCAGTGTGGCCATCCCTTCCTTGCGCGCCGCTTCGGTGAGATCTGCATCGGCGCAGACAAAGGTGGGAGGGTTCTGAGGCGCCATGAGATGTAAGACCAAGGACCCTGCCAGTTGCACCGCGTCGTATGCCCGTAGCGGATGGCGGTCCAGAAGCTGGACCGCTGTCACAACGACCGTCTCGGTCACAGGCTGCACCAGGTAGAAGGAGGCCCAATGCTGCTGCAAGTATTCCACCACCTGGTGCAGGGCCTCCGCCGACAAGTCGCCCTCCCTGTGCCGGCGCCGAATGGCGGATTGGAACTCAACCCGCGTCAGCGACAGGACAGCGAAGGAATGTCCGGGGGATTTCACCAATCGTAAGAGTTCGTCCGTCCCGCTCTCACGGATGTAGAGTTTGACCAGCGCGCTTGTATCGAAATAATAAAGAGCCAACGGCTTATCTACGCTCTTTCAGCACGGTTTCCGAAAGCGCAGCGCCGGCGATCCGCACCGGGTCAAAGCGAAGCCGTGACTCCGCGGATGGCCCGAGAATCCGTTGTACAAGGGGATGCTGCCGGCTGAGCTCGATCGCCGTTGTAGGAAAAGGACTGGGCGGATTTGGTATCTTCCTGGTGCGAACAACACCGGTCTGAATGGATTCGCGAAGCGTTTCGTCGCATCTTTCACTGTTCCATCCTGTCGCGTTCGCCAGGTAGCCATCCCTGAATTTTTTCAATGCGATGAAGGAGAGCGTTGTCTTGCGCTCGACTTCGTCCAGCACCTGAACCAGGCGGGCCGCATCATGGTCCCCCTGCTGTTGCTCCCTGTCAATTCCGGGATCCGGAAGGTTCACAACGAGGCGCGAAGGAGGTTTCGCTACGGCGAAGGATTTCTCAAAGGAGATCAACAAGACATATTTTTGCGGATCCCAATTCTCAGCAGATGCGGATCTGCGTGCTTTTCGGATCTTGCCTTTGGAATCGCGAGGAAGGCAGATCTCCACCTTGGCAGAATACGTGCCTTCAGTGGGGAGAAGCTTCTGGTGAGCGAGCACGGTCGTTATCTGAGGAGCCAAATCTGACTCCACAGTTTGGAAATTTTTCCGTATATCCATTTTTCAACCTCGTCTTTTTATCCAAGAGAGTCAGTCCTCAGAGGAACTCTCCATTTATATATATACTACGGGATAACGATCCTTGTCAATGCCTGGCCCGCACCAGCCGCCCCAGGCCGCACCAGGGCGCCCCCCGCACCCCAGGTCCTTGACACCACATGCCTCGCGGGCGTCAGATCAAAAGATGAGCACTGTTGCTCCTCCTCCGTACCGCCGCGTGACGCGATGCATCGTGCTCGCTCTTGTTGTGATCGTGTTGGCGGAGATTGTCATCGGCCGCACCCGCTTCGTCTGGGGACTGGTGCCCGATAGCGACCTGGGCATCGTCGGGCAAATTGAGGAGACAATCATCCGCGGCAGCCCCGATCCGCAGGTCTTGGTGTTCGGCTCCTCGCGCGGGCGGGGCGCTTTCCTGCCTACGCGCATCGAGGAACGGATGGGGCTCCGGCGAGGACAGGTGGTCAGCCTGGCGATCGGCGGCGCCCATGTCTTCGACGCGCTGCTGATCTATCAGCGCAACCGGAGCGCACTCTCAAAAGCGAAGATGGCGATTCTCGATATTGACCCCTTCCAGTTCAACGTGGGCACCGAGCCCCCGGTGCGTTTTCGTCAATTCGCCTCGTGGGGCGACCGCTTTGCATACTCGGGAGCGAAGCGTTGGCGTCTGCTCGCCGACTATGTATTCCACATGGACAATGCGCTTCCCACCTTCACCTGGTATTTGTCTCAACGCTTTCGGGGGCAAGTCTTCAAGCGCGTCGGCATCGATCGGTACGGCCGGCTGGCGGTAGTGAACATTGCGGATGATCACGACCCCAGGTTGTTTGAAGAAAGAGGGTTCCGGCGCTGGGTGAACATTCTGTATGGCAATTACGAATACTCACCTGTCCTGGAACAAGAGCTGGTGCGGCTGATCCGAATGCTCCGGGAGGATGGCGCTGCCGTCTATTTGGTTCGCATTCCGACGGCCGGCGGATTTCTTCCTATGCTGGAACAGTCTGGGCATACGCCCTTCACCCAGTTCAAGCAAAACATGCAACGCGTCGCACACGAATTGGGCGTTGTCTGCCAGATTTGGGAGTCTGGCGGCGACGTCGGCCTTCGCGAGCGTGACTATCGCGACTGGGGGCATTTGAACACCCCGGGCGCCGAGAAGTGGACCGAATTTTTCATGCGCTGGCTTCTCGCTCATCGTGCGGCCTCGGACGGGCGTTCAAACTGATTCGTACCAGGACGGCTAGGCCGCTATTGGGAGTGGGCGCATGGGAACATGAAGAGTACAATGAAAGTTCCGGACATCTTGTCCGAAAGCGGTGGTTTGCACCTTTCATGCCTGAATGTTTTACGTCCCAACAGTGGCTCGGCCAACATTCGGAAAAAACGATTCTGGTGAGCGACGACCTGATCGATTCCTTCGCCACCCTTTCCGGGGACCGCTGCCCAATTCATGTGGACGATGGATTCGCTCAGTCCAGAGGATACCGCAGCCGAATCGCTCACGGCGCGTTGCTGGCGGCCCTGGTTTCCGGAATCATTGGTATGGAACTTCCCAGAGAGCACGGCGTGCTGCAACAGATTCAACTCTCTTTTCACAATCCTTGTTACGCAGGCGACACAATCAGAATCCGGGTGGAGGTGAAGGAGCTCATCGAGTCTGTTCAGACAATCTTGATGCGAGTGTCCATTAGGAATCAGGCAGGACAACTCATCGCCAAGGGCACTTGGCAGTCCGGTTTGAAGGTGAGAGAGAGATGACGAGTGAGGCAGTTGAAACCGAATTACTTCTTAGTTATCAGCAAAGCGACGCCGGGTCGCGCGCCGGTCTGTTCCCGGCTTTCCTGAGCAACCTGAAATCACTTTCGCGCGGCGGTGAGGTCGAGGAAGCCGCAGCCTGGGCCCGCCGGGCTGTTTCTTTGGACCTGGATTACTCTTCCCTGGTCTCATTAAAGAAATTGCTGGCTGTTGGACATTCCGCGCAGCGAAAGAAGGCGGTGCGGCTGGCAGTTCTGGGGGGACCTACCACGATCCAATTGGTGGAACTGCTGAGAATCTTTCTGGAAGGCGCCGGTGTAGCCGCTGACATTTACGAAGCTGAGTACGGCCTGTTCCGCCAGGAGGTCCTGACCCCGGGCTCCGGCTTGGACCGTTTTCAGCCGCAAATCGTCTTCGTGGCCACGAGTTCCCGGGATGTCGCCCGCTTTCCGGATGCGGCCATGAGCGACGGGGGGGTGGAACAACTGGCGCAGGACGAGTTGGCGGATTGGCTGCGGTTGTGGGAAGTCGTCCATAGCCGTTGGGGCGCCAGTGTCATTCAAAACAGCTTCGATATCAGTCCCTGGCGTGTCATGGGGCATTTTTCTCTCCGGCACAAGGCGTCGCGCGAAAGCTTCCTCGAACAAATGAATCACCGCTTCGCAGCGAATGCGCCGCCCTATGTCGCGTTCCATGACATCGGCTCGCTGACCCTGGAGTACGGCGCCCGCGAGTGGTTCGATCCCCGCTTTTACCTCGAAGCCAAGATGCCTTGCGGGCCCCAGTGTCTGGTGCCTTATGCGCACAGCGTGGCGAGTATCGTGATGGCCATCAGCGGCAAGAGCCGCAAGGTTCTCGTCCTCGATCTCGATAACACGTTATGGGGAGGAGTGGTCGGCGATGTTGGGGTCGAGGGCATCCAGCTCGGACAAGGTTCCGGGGAAGGGGAAGCGTTTCTCCAGTTTCAACAGTACGCCAAGTCGCTTCGGGAGAGGGGCATCTTGCTGGCAGTGTGTTCCAAGAATGAGGACCATTTCGCCCGCCAGCCGTTTGAACAACGGCCGGACATGGTCCTGAAGCTCTCCGATTTCTCATGCTTCCTGGCTAACTGGCGGAATAAGGCTGACAATCTGCGCGAGATCGCCGAGCGGCTCGAGTTGGGCATCGACTCTTTTGTGTTCGCCGATGACAATCCGGCCGAGCGGGCGCTCGTCCGCCGTCTCGTTCCGGAAGTGGCCGTGCCAGACATGCCGCCGGATCCCGCCGGTTATGTGCAGGCCGTCGCCCGGCATCGCTTCTTTGAAACTGTCTCCTGGACCAAGGAAGACGCCAGCCGGGCGCAGTACTATGAGCTGAACGCGCGGCGAAAAGAGATCGCCGCGGAAGCGACGGATCTGGATTCTTTTCTCGCTTCCCTCGACATGAAGGCGCGAGTGGAGCCGGTGAACCGGCTGAATATCGAGCGAGTGACCCAACTGGTGAACAAGAGCAACCAGTTCAACCTCACAACCCGCCGCCGCACGGTGGCCGAAGTCGACGCCATTGGCAGCAATCCGGACTGGATTACGCTCACCATCAGCCTCAACGACAAGCTTGGCGACAACGGCCTTATTTCCATCCTGTTCTCGCGCAAGGAAGGGAACACGCACGTCATTGATACCTGGGTCATGAGCTGCCGGGTGCTGCAACGAGGCGTCGAGCAGCTCGCTCTGAACGAGCTGGTCGCGCGCTGCCGGGCCCATGGCTGCTCGGAACTGAAAGGCGTTTACATTCCCACCGAGCGCAATGGCATGGTTCGCGAGCTATTGTCCAGCCTTGGCTTCGCGGCCGCCGGAAATGACGGGGACACGACGCTCTGGACCCTTTCGGTGAGAGATCAGTACTCGCCGTGGTCCACGCATATCCAAGTGGAGAAGCCCGATGGACAACCTTCTTAGCCGTCTCGAAGAGGTATTTCGTCTCGTCTTCGACGACGATGCGCTTGTTCTCAGAGACGATATGTCGGCCAAGGATGTCGAAGACTGGGATTCCTTGCAGCACATCAACCTCGTCATTGCGGTTGAGAAGAGGTTCAGCATCCGCTTCGCCACCGCGGAAATCTCACGGTTGAAGGAGCCCGGTCAGAACATTGGCTCCTTCCGCCGTCTGCTGGAGGAGAAGCTCACGGCGAAAGCCTGAGGACCTCGGCGTGAACCTGTTCTCGCACCACTTCCTGGTCTTCTTCGGCATCCTGTTCCTGGCTTACCGCCAGCTCCGCTCGGTGACCGGCCGTCGAGTCATTCTGACGATCGCCAATCTGGTTTTCCTGTTGACGTTCTTACAGACGATCAAGGACTGGCTGGCCCTGGCTGTCTTCCTGCTGCTGAGCTACGTCATGCTGATCCTGATTCGCGACTCCTGGAAGTGGATTTGCGGTCTCTTCATTGCGCTGATTCTGGCCGCCCTGGTTTTCTTCAGGCGTTACGAGTTCCTGGGCTGGTTTGTCCCATCGGCCGCACTCCACCACACGCTGGCGCTCACGGGAATCTCCTACATGACGTTCAAAGCGATTCACCTGATCGTGGACCAGCGGCAAGGGCAACTGGCCCCTTTTACTTTTCTCAGCTACCTCAACTATCAGATCGGGTTTTTCTCGCTGGTGGCCGGGCCCATCCAGCGGTACAACGATTTCTTCCAGTTCTGGCAGGATCCGGGCAAGACGCCTGACACGGAACGGGATGGGCTGGAATCCTGGAACCGCATGCTCACGGGCATGCTCAAGCTGGGCCTTCTGGGCACCGCAGCTTTCTATCTTCACAACAAGGCTCGAGAATTGATCGTGCCACAAGCCGGCGCTGCGCAGGCGGTGACTGCCTTGCTGTCGTCCTTTTATGCGTACCCGGCTTTTGTCTACTTCAATTTTTCCGGCTATTGTGATGTGGTGATCGGCGGGGCCGCCTTGCTCGGCATGAAGCAGGCGGAGAATTTCGACCGGCCCTATCTGGCCCGCAACATGATCGACTTCTGGAACCGCTGGCACATCAGTCTCACCCAATGGATCCGTGACTACGTATTCAATGCGTCCTACAAGTGGGTTGCCGAGCGTTGGAGCCGGCTTGCTTCGAAAGCCGGTTATGTGCTGCTGTTTACGGCCTTGTTTCTGGCCGGCCTCTGGCATGGCTCCACCTGGAACTTCGCGATCTTTGGCCTGATCCACGGGGTAGGAGTCATGGCCACGCAGATCTATGGCGACGCGCTGCGCGCCGTATTCGGGCGCGCCGGTGTAAAGAAATACATGGCCAGCTCCTGGGCCCGTGTCGCGGCCGTCGCCGTCACGTTGAACTACGTCTGCTTCAGCTTTCTCTTCTTTTCTCCGGAGCTCGACAGGACCATGGACATGCTAAAGCTCGTTTACAGCAAGGTGTTCTGATGACCAGCTTTCTTCACCGGTTCCGCGCGATGCGTGAGAATACTGATTTTCTCTACTGGTGTCTGGTGGCGAAGACCCTGCTCGTGCTGGCTCTGATTCTCGTTCTCTACGGATGGGGCACGGAAAACGTCGTCTACATGGGCTTTTAATCGATGACCACCAAGCAATTCTGCCTCGTCACGGGCGGCTCCCGCGGAATCGGCGCGGCCATCGTCTCACGGCTGGCCACACCTGCGCGGACCGTGTTCTTCAACTATAAGACCGGCGAGGCGGAGGCGCTCTCTCTCTGCGCACGGATTCGGCAGACAGGCGGCTCGGTGGAAGCGATCCAGGCCGACCTTGCCGGCCGTGACGCGGTGCTCGGAATGTTCGAGCGGATCAAGCAGGAGACTTCCGAGCTGCACATTCTGATCCACAACGCCTCAGAGCCGCTGACGCCCAAGCGCCTCCAGCACCTGGACTGGGACGCGGACGTGATGCCACAGATGAATGTCGCATGCCGCGGATTTCTCGACTGTCTCCAGGCGGCTCATCCGATGCTCGTCCAGGGCAGCCGGATCGTGGTGCTGCTCACCGATGCGCTCTTCCACACGCCACCGGTGCAGATGGGCGCCTATCTTGCCGCCAAGGGCGCCCTGTGGGGCCTGGTGCGGGCCGCGTCCAAAGAATTGCTCCCCCGCGGCGTCACCGTCAACGCTGTCTCGCCCTCCATGACCAAGACCAATCTGCTCCGCAACTATGCCGACAGGGCGGTCGAGATTATGGCCGGGGATCATCCCCAGGGTCAGCTCGCTACACCGGATCAGATCGCTTCCGTCGTGGAAATGCTGGCCGTCCAACCCGGTTACTTGCACGGGGCCAATCTCATCGTGAATGGCGGCGCGGGTTTTTAGCGAGACGCTTCCCCATTTGCGAGCAACTTCCCGGTGAGCACCGGCTGAATCGCTTCGAAAATCAGACCGGCGTATGCCTGTTCTCCCTTGGTGTTGAAGTGACAGTCGTCCCGCAGCAGCTCTCGCCGCGTGAGCAACGCGGCCGCATCCACCAGCGGCGTGTTCAGGTCCCTGGCCACATTCCGGATGACCTCGTTGTTTCGATTCGCCTGCCTGGCAAGCGCAGGCAGCGTCTTTGGATCGCGCGGCAAAACGCCCGAAGCATATTTCTCGGGCAGGAAAGGAATGGTCGAGAGCGCGACCGCCACTCGCTGGGATGCCGCCGTCCGGATCGCGTCCTCCAGGTTCCTCCGAAACGCGTTGGTGCGTGTCAGATCCGTGCTGTTCTGCCGCACCTCTTCCTCCGACGGCGCATTCCGATAGTCAATCACCGCATAGGCGGGATTCTCCTCCTGCTGCGAGAATCCCAGATGTCCGCCCCCTTGCGTCGCCAGCAGCAGGAACAGATGCGAATAACGAAACAGGATCTTATGGGAGTAGTTGCTGTACTGGAAATCCACTTGCCGGCGATAGTGCGAATAGTCTTCCCGATAGTGATTGAACAATTGCGGATACATGTCGTTGCGGCCATCGGCAATCACAATGACATCCGGCTTCAATGGGAGCGTGCGCGTTGATAAAGCCCGCTTCGTTTCCGCGGACGTCCACCCCGGCACGCCGCCATTGATCACCTCGACCGTCCGATCAGGAAACGCTTTCTCGATTCGGAGTTTCAGCAGCCCCGAGCTGGTATGCTCATCGTCCACATAGATTCCATAGATCGTCGACGCTCCCATCACCGCCACCCGCACCGTCCCGGGGGTCTTTTCCAATGGGAATTCGCGGCCGCGAAATCCGTGGCTGGTATGATTGAACCGGCCGGAGCCATCCCGGAAATTCGGCCGCAACGAATAGCCGAACATGCGGTCGGCGGTGAATCTTCCCCTGTCAGGGGTATGGTGCGTCAGGACGTAGAGGTGTTCCGCGGGCCACCGGCGCGCCACCCAAATCCGCGCGCCCGCCTCCAGGCCAGCCAGCGCCACCAGCGTCGAAAATGCTGCCAACAAGTGATCCCGCCGCACTCATGCGATTGTACAGCGTCGCTGGCTCACACGCGAGTTCCGGCGTCGATACAATACTCCCATGACCTCGATGACTCGCCGGGAAATGCTGCGCGCCGCGGCCGCCTTGCCCTTGTTTTCCATCACGGGCCGGGCCGCGAAATCCACCGACATCGCCATCCAGCAGATCGACCTCTCTTACGAGGACTACCTCTACCGCACGCCCATCAAGTTCGGCGGCTCGGTTGTCGACCGCGTCACGCTGCTCAATGTCACCTGCATGGTCCGCAACAAGTCCGGCAAGACGGCGAAGGGCTTCGGCTCGATGCCGCTTGGCAACGTGTGGAGCTTCCCGTCGCGCAAGATGTCCTACGATGTGACGCTGAACGCGATGAAGGAGCATGCCGGCCGCATTGCGAAGATCATGCGCGGCTACAAGGAATCCGGCCATCCGGTCGACATCGGCGTGGCGCTCGAGCCTGCCTTCCTCAAGGCCGCCGGGGAAGTATCGCGCGAGCTGAAGCTGGCCGAGTCCATTCCCAAGCTCTGCACTCTGGTCACCGCCAGCCCCTTCGACGCCGCCATTCATGATGCGTTCGGAAAGGCGTACGGGCTGAGCTGCTACAAGACCTACGGTCCGGATTTCATGAGCAAAGATCTCTCCCACTACCTCGGCCCCAACTTCAAAGGCGAGTACCTGGAGCAGTATGTGCTCAAAGAGCCCAAGCCCCGGATGCCGATGTATCACCTGGTGGGTGCGGTCGATCCGATCACCGCAGCCGACATCCAGAAACGCGTCAACGATGGATTGCCGGAAACGCTCCCGGAGTGGATACGCTACAACGGCCTGACGAATCTCAAGATCAAGCTCAACGGCGACGATCTCAACTGGGACGTCGAGCGGGTGGTGCGCGTCGAGCACACCACCGCCGAAGTGCAGAAGCAGCGGGGCGTCACCAGATGGGTCTATTCGCTCGACTTCAACGAGCGCTGCCCCAGCGTCGCCTATCTGCTGGACTTCCTGCGCAAGCTGAAGGAGAAGATTCCAGCCGGTTTCGGACGCATCCAGTACATCGAGCAGCCGACCGCGCGCGACCTCAAGGCCAACCGCCAGAATGTGATGCACGAAGCGGCCAGGCTGTTGCCGATCGTCATCGACGAGTCGCTTTCCGATGTCGAGGCGCTTTATGTCGCCAGGCAGATGGGCTATACGGGGGCCGCGCTGAAGGCTTGCAAGGGACAGACACAGGCCTTGTTGATGGGCGCAGTCGCGCAGAAAGAAAAAATGTTTCTTTGTGTGCAGGACCTGACATGTCCCGGAGCTTCGCTGATTCACTCGGCCGGCCTGTCCGCACACGTTCCGGGTGTGGCGGCGATCGAAGCCAACTCGCGCCAGTACGTGCCGGCGGCCAACAAAGGCTGGGACGATCGCTTCCCCGGCATCTTCCGCGTGAAGGACGGGACGATGGAGACGGCGATTCTCAACAAACCCGGCCTGAGCGCGGTGGCAGCGTAGCCCTCTATCGCACCCCGCCGCTCCCGGCCGTCCGCCGCGACGCCAGCTTGTCCAGCTCCCGCTTGAACAGGGGGTTCTCCGGAAACTCGCGATTGAGCTCCGCCAGTTGCATCTGGGCCGCCGGCAGCCGCTTCTCGTGGAGATGAATAGCCGCCAGTACGATCCTTGCAAAAGGCCGGAAATAGCGCCCCCTGGCGGCGACGATCTCCAGATTTTTCACCGCCTGCGCCTTGGACCCTTGCGCCTGGTCGAAGCGCAGGAACCAGCGCACGAAGAACGGCATGCTGCCGAGCAGATATTCGCTGATGCCGGTGGTCACGTAGGCGTCATAGAACTCAGGATCGACAGCCAGCAGCTTGACGGCCCAGGCCTGCGACTCCCGGGCATACGAGAGGCTGGCGAACTGGCGCTTTTCGACCAGCGCCAAATAATCCACTTGCACACCGGTCACCACCGAGAAAGCAAACAGCGCGTTGCGATCCCGCGGATTTCCGGCGAGCGCCGCGGTGGAAAGCCGCCGCGCTTTGTCGATCGAATCGTACAACGCCGCACGCACTGCCGGGTCCGGCTTCGGCTTCTTCTTCTCCAGAATGCGCCGGTCGTCGCCGAAGAATTCGCTTTCGAGAATCATCAGCCGGTCGAGCTCGGAGAACAGGTACGCCGCGGCGCGCATGCTGTAGCCGAGCGGGTCTTGGGGATGACGCCCGACGTACTCCTGGAGAATGCTGTGCGCAGCGGCGAAATCATGGCGATACAGGCGGTCCAGGGCCTGGTCGATGAGCGTGGTCTCAGCCAGCGCCGGCCAAGCTCCGCACAGCAACAGGAAAGCGGCTCTCATCCGGCAAACAGCCTGTCGAAGAATTCGCGAGTGCGATCCTGGATCTGGGCGAGCTCTTCCTCGAGCGGCTGGTCGTGCAGATGGTCGGGGGTCCAGCGGCTGACCAGCTCGGCCAGCATGTCACGCTGCGATGGCGATTGCGGCAGGCAGCCCTCGGCCTGGCCACTCAAGATTCGCAACCCGTGATCCAGCGCGCGATAGAAGATCGCGGCATCGCGGAGAAAAGCGGCGTCGGAGCGCTCCAGATGCCCCATGCGCTCGATGATGTCGATACGCTCGGGCGTGTTCAGCACTTTAAAGAAAATGCCGGCCGCCTTCAGCCGCAAGTACATCAGTGCAAAGTCGATGTCGTAGTAGCCGCCGCGGCCGGCCTTGAGCGGGTTCTCGGGGCCTTGCTCTTTTTCCAGCCGCAATCGCATCTGGCGCAACTGTTTTTGCGACCGGCCGCTCTGGCCGTAGCGCCGCCAGTCCACGTCCTGGAGTTCATTGAGAAACTGGGTGGCGCGATCGACGTCGCCGGCCACGGCCCGCGACTTCATGTAGGTGATGCCCTCCCAGGCCTCGGCGCGATGGGCGAAATAATCCTTGTAGGCGCTCTCCTGCTGCACCAGTTCACCTTCGCGCCCGTTGGGCCGGAGGCGTGTATCGACAGCGAACATGAATCCCTCGCGTGTGTAGGCCGAGAGCCGGTCAATCACCCTGGCCGCCACCCGCGTCCAGAATTGCTGCTCGGCGGCATCGGCGTCCGGGATGACGAACACCAGATCGGCGTCGGAAGCGAGGTCGAATTCGCGCATGCCCAGGCGGCCAAGCGCGATCACCATCATCTGACCGGCGGGCTGGTAGGAAGCGGACAGGGGCGGATGCGCCTGCGCCACCTGCTCGACTGAGATGCGGTAGGCAGCCTGAATCGCGGCATCGGCCAGCGCGGAGGTGCGCGAGAGCGTCGAGAAGATCGGCGCCCCAAGGCAGATGCTTTCGCACTGGATGCGGAACATCTCGCGGCGGAAAAAGCGCCGCAGATCGTTGGCGTCTTCGAGCGCCAGCGCCTCCTCGACGGCCGCATCCACGCCCGGCTTCTGCCGCGCCTTCTGCAATTCCTGCAACAAATCCGGAAAGCGCATCATCTGGTCGGAGAAATGCAGACTGTGCTCGAAGATGTCGATCAGATAACCGGTGAGCACGGGATCGGTATCGAGCCAGTTGAGCCATTCCGGATTCGGCACCACCCATTCCAGATACCGCTCGAAGGCTTTGCTGCTTCGTTTGAGATTGGCGCGGGAAACCGCAGCCGCCAGATTCGGCGCACGCTGGTCCAGAAAGCGGACAAGATTGCTGTCGGCAGGCTCGCTGCGGAGCTGTTCGGGCGGCGTGAACGCCGCTTCGTCGTTTCCGGCGGGCGGCGCCGGGGCCGCCATGCCGTAGTAGTAGATGGGCTGCTGGGCGTGAATCACACGCTCGTAAATCTCGCGCACTTCATCCAAATGCTCGTAGAGGCGTGTCATCAGTTGCGATGCGGAAGGCCGGCTGCCAAGCTCCTGAGCGGGCATCCGGTGGGCCAGCACTTCGAGCTCGTCGCGATCCTGGGGCAGCACGTGCGTCTGGCGGTCGTCTTCAAATTGCATCCGATGCTCGAGGTGCCTCAGAAATTCATACGCCGAGCACAGCCTCGAGTATTCCGTGTCGGACAGCAGGTTCTTGTCGCGCAGGCGGAACAGAGCCAGCAGCGTGCCTCCATGACGCACCCATGGCTCGCGGCCGCCGTGCAGCCGTTGCAGGCACTGCACCAGGAACTCGATGTCGCGAATGCCGCCGCGGGCGAGCTTGATATCGAGCTCCTTGGACAAGTTGCGCCGCTGGTGGAGCTTCTCCTGGATCCGCTCGCGTGTCGCCGAGACGGCCTCGACGGCGGAAAAATCGAGCGTCGACGAGTAGATCAGCGGCTCGACGAAATCCAGCAGCTCTTTGCCGGGCGTCTTATCGCCTGCCGCCACTCGCGCTTTGATCAGCATCTGCAATTCCCAGTCACGCCCCCGGTGCTGGTAGTAGTGCCGGGCGCCATCGAGGGAGATGCAGACTTCGCCCAGCCTGCCGTCCGGCCGCAGGCGCAGATCCACGCGGTAGCACATCCCCTCCGCCGTGTAGGTGGAAAGCAAGTCTGTGTATTGGTTGGCGACTTTCTTGAAGAATTCCTTGTTGGAGATGGAGCGGGCGCCATCGGTTTCGCCGTTGGCCGAATAGACAAACATCAGATCGATGTCGGAGCTGTAGTTGAGCTCCTGCCCGCCAAGCTTGCCGAGTGCGAGGACGCTGAATTCGCACATCCGGGTGACTTCGCCGGCATCGGTGAACCGCGGCACTCCATGACGCTTGATCAGCTCATCGCGAATGTGCCGGTAGGTGACGTTCAGGATGGCGTCGGCGAGATTGGACAACTCGGCGGTGGTTTCCGCCAGCGTGCCGAGCGCCGAGACGTCGCGCAGCAGAATCCGCAGAATCTGCCGCCGCCGGAACTGTGCGATGCGCAAGGCCGACGGAAGTCCGGTTCCGTCTTCGAGCAGAAAATCCTCCAGCCGCAGCTCCATCTCTTCCGGGGTGAGATGACGGTGCAGATCGCCATCGAGCACGGTTTTTTCCAGCCATTCCGGCTGCTGGAGAATCTCCTCTGTCAGAAAGCGGGTGTTGGCGAACACGGTCACCAGCGGCAGCAACAGTTGCAGGCTGGCTGCGATGCGCTGGAAGTCAGCCGGCTTCTGGTGCTGGAAGCGGCTCAGCCCGTGAAGCGCGTTGTCCGGATCAGCGGAAGCGCTGACCAGATAGAACAGGCGCGACCGCAGATCCTCGGGAAGGTGCGGTTCGAGCGAGACGAAGTTCGCGACGGCGCGCTCGCGGTTCCGGAACGCCGTTGCCTGAAGCAATCGGTGCATGCCGACGATCCCGATTATATCTCCGGAGCCGTGCGCCGGGCGGTTGTCTTTACTATTCTGTGGTCGGGCTAACGACTCTGGCGTTCAGGCGCGGCCCGGTTTTTGGGCCGTCGCCTGCAGCGCCTCGTTAGCCGGTCTCCTGGCTACCGAAGCCGCATGCGATCAGAAGCGCACCCTTCACTTCAGGCCATCGCGCCTCTGGCAGACTGCACAAGACTGCACCAATGCGATTCCGTTGCGCCAGCGACACGTGATCAAAGTTCAGCGCGCACGCAGCAGACATGCCGTCGTCCGGCGTCAAGACCACCTCGGTCGTCAATCCCCGAATTGTTCGCGTCGCCGGTACGACGATGATCTCGTTCAGGCGGTCGATGACGTCGTTTCGCGTGAGGACCAGAACCGGCCGGCGCTTGTCGGGAATCCGAAATGTGTACCACCGAATCTCGCCACGCTTCACCCCACATCCTCCCAGCCCTCTGCGTCCCAGGCAAGCGGCTCCTCGTCCGTCGAAAACTCGTCGTGAGCGGGTGGCACCGACCGATAAACGGAGGCGTCAGCGCCCGGCGGCGAGGTAAGCAACCGCAGCAGACGAACACGTTCCCGCGGCGTCAGGCAGGCGACTAGCGGAAGAACATCGTCGGCCGTCAGAGGCTTGGGCATCGTTCGCATTCTACCAGGACCACGAGTCACGGGGCCAGCACCTTTCTATCGATTTCTATCGATTGTACTATTCTGTTTGTGATGAAGACTCTCTGTCTGCTTTTCCTTCTGGGGATTCCCGCAAGCGCTCAAAAACTGCACCGGATGACACTCGAGGAGCTGAAAGACCGCGTCATGGGCGGCTGGGCCGGCCAGATGATCGGCGTCAGCTTTGGCGCGCCGACCGAGTTCCGCTACCGCGAGCGAACCATTCCCAAAGAAGAATTGCCGAAGTGGACGCCCGACAAGGTGAAGAATGCGCTCAATCAGGACGACCTGTACGTCGACATGACGCTGGCCAAGGTGCTCGACGACAAAGGCCTGGACGCCTCGACCGAGGATTTCGGCAGGATGTTCAAGGACGCCAAATACGCGCTCTGGCACGCCAATCTGGCAGCGCGGCGCGCTTTGCGGCGCGGTGTTTCCGCTTCCAGGAGCGGCTCGCCGCAATACAACGCCCACGCCGATGACATCGATTTCCAGATCGAGGCCGATTTCGTCGGTCTGATGGCGCCCGGCATGCCCAACGCGTCCAACGAAATCGCGCGGCGCGCCGGCCGCGTCATGAACCACGGCGACGGGCTGTATGGCGGCCTGTTCATCTCGTGCATGTACTCGGCGGCGTTCTTTGAGAAAAACACACGGGCCGTGGTTCAGGCGGGCGTGGAATGCCTGCCCTCAAGAAGCCGCTACGCGCAGGTGATCCGCGACGTGCTCACCTGGCACCAGCAGCATCCCGGCGATTGGGAAGCCGCCTGGAAGCTCATCGAGCAGAAATGGAACCGTAACGAGCCGTGTCCGGAAGGCGCGTTGCAGCCGTTCAACATCGATGCCGCGCTCAACGGCGCGTATGTCGCTTTGGGCTTGTTGTATGGCGGGGGCGATTTCACGAAAACCATCGAAGTCAGCACCCGCGCCGGCCAGGATTCCGACTGCAACCCGGCCAGTGCCGGGGGCATCCTGGGGGTCATGCTCGGCTGGAACAGAATTCCCGAGGAATGGAAGAGCGGCATTCCGCCGCTTTCCAACGAAAAGTTTCGCTACACCGATTTCACCTTCAACACCATCGTCGACAGCACGGTGAAACGCGCCGCCGCGCTGGCAGTGAAAAACGGCGGCCGCCGCGAGGGGGATGTCGTCCTCATCCGCCGCCAGAGGCCCAAAGCGGCCAAGCTGGAAACATTCGAGCATGGCGAGCCCAAGGAGCGCATCAGCGTCACCGACGCCAGTTGGTCGTTCTCCGGTGAGTGGCAAGCGCAGGAAGAAACCATTCGCCAGTCTGCTCGCCATTACCGCATCAGCTCTGCCAAAGGGGCCGAGGCGGCGATCAGCTTTGAAGGCAATGGAGCGATTGTCGTTGGCCCGTTTCTGCCCACCTGCGGCCGCGCCGAAGTACACCTGGACGGCAAATTCGACCGCAGGGTGGACTGCTACCCGGATGAGAACGCACGCAAGGCCGGCGATGCCTTGTGGCACTCCTTTAGTCTGAAACCCGGTAAGCACACCCTGCGCATCGTGGTGCTGGGAGAGCCAATCTTCGAGTCCAAGGGGAGTGAGATTGTGCTGACGGAGCTGGTGGTTTTTCGGTGATGGGCCTGGGTGGGCTAGGTTCCACAGCCTGTGCCAAATGCCCCATGGAAAGAGGAGACAGAGCATGTGTTTTCAATGAGTTACGGGCTGCCGACGCGGTTGGGCTGTTGGCACTAGGCGTGCAGTACTATAGGCAAATATAAGTCGTCATCGACTTATCAGCATCCTCGGCGGCGAGGCCCAGCTCGCCGTTTATAGCCCCTCTACAGAGGCCCGGAGTTCCCAGCTCCGGGCCTTTTCTCTCTGTTGACGGCCTCCCCGGACTGCCACAAGT
>JACQDF010000001.1 GCA_016201205.1 Acidobacteriota bacterium | reverse complement strand
TTAGTAGCCTGTCCCCGGTTTTCCGCAAATTGACGCCTCGCCGTCACTCGGCTACACTAAGTCGTTGGGATTCACGAGCGTTGAATCCGCCCACCCGTGGTTTGGCAGTTTTCCCCACCAAGAACGAGGAGGATCAGTTGTGACGGACGGCATGAGGCACATATTTACTTCGGAATCGGTGACCGAAGGTCATCCGGACAAAATGTCGGATCAGATCTCGGATGCGGTTCTGGACACTGTCCTGGCGGATGATCCGACGGGCCGGGTGGCCTGCGAGGTGCTGGTGACGACGGGAATTGTCGTGGTGGCTGGAGAGGTCACCACAAGAACATACGTCGATGTATCAAGGCTTGTTCGGCAGGTGGTCTCCGACATCGGGTACACGGATGCGGCCTACGGGTTTGACGCCGCCACGTGCGGAATTCTGAACACGATTCAGAGCCAGTCGCCCGATATCGCGATGGGCGTGGACACAGGAGGGGCGGGCGATCAGGGGCTGATGTTCGGGTATGCCTGTGATGAAACCGAGGAGCTGATGCCGCTTCCGATCCAACTGGCGCACAAGCTGTGCCGGCGGCTGAGTGAAGCGCGGCGGAACAGAGACGTGGATTTCCTGCGGCCGGACGGCAAGAGCCAGGTCAGCGTCGAGTACGTAGGCGGCAAGCCGGCGCGGATTGACGCCGTGGTGGTGAGCACGCAGCACAGCGACACGATTTCCATCGAAGATCTGCGTGTCGAGGTGAAGAAGCACATCATTGATCCGGTGCTGCCGGCCGGCATGCTGGATGCGGGCACGAAGCACCATATCAATCCGACCGGGCGTTTCGTGATCGGCGGGCCGCATGGAGACACCGGCCTGACGGGCCGGAAGATCATCGTGGATACGTATGGCGGCATGGGCCGGCACGGCGGCGGGGCCTTTTCGGGCAAGGATCCGACCAAGGTGGACCGCTCGGCTTGCTATATGGCGCGGTACATCGCCAAGAACCTGGTGGCGGCAGAGCTGGCGCGGCGGTGCGAAGTGCAGCTTGCGTACGCGATCGGCGTCGCCGAGCCGGTATCGGTGATGGTGAACACGTTCGGCACGGGTGTGGTGGAAGAGGACCGGATGGTCGAGATGATCCGCTCGAATTTCCCGCTGACGCCGCGCGCGATCATCGAGCACCTGAAGCTGCGGCGGCCGATTTACCGGGCGACGGCGGCCTACGGGCACTTTGGGCGCAAGGAAAGCTCGTTCACCTGGGAAGCGACCGACAAGGCGGAATCGTTGAGGGAAGAGGCTCGGGTGGCGGTGGGCGCTCGGGGCTGAGCGCCGGAGATCATGGCGCTCTTGGAAGGCTGCAAACACGAACTCGAAGTCGTCATTCCCATCGAGGAAGTGACCAGGGAGACGGAAATGGTCGCGGAAAAGGTCCGCTCGAAAGTGAACCTGCCGGGGTTCCGTCCGGGAAAAGCGCCTCTTTCGATGATCCGGCAGCGGTACCAGGAACACATCCGGCAGGAAGTGCTCGAGCACCTGGTGCCGCGGTTTTTCCGCCATCGAGTGACCGAGGAGCAGCTCAAGGTGGTGGGGACGCCGAACATCAGGGATGTCGAGTTCGCGGCCGGCGAGCCGATCAAGTTCAAAGCCGAATTTGAAGTGGCGCCGGAAATCGAGTTGAAGGAATATCGCGGGATCACTGCCCCTTACGCCGAGCCGCAGGTGAGCGAGGAAGACTCGAGCGAGCGGCTCGAGGAACTTCGCAAGCAAAAGGCCGATTATGTGAACCTGGATCCCAGGCCGGCCCAGCACGGCGATGTAGCCGTGATCGACTTGTTGAGCTTGAGCGGGGTCGAGGGCGAACCCGTGCGCGCGCAGGACATGCAGTTGGAGATGGGCTCCGGCGACACCCTGCCGGAATTCACGACGCACATCCTTGGAATGACGCCTGGGGAGGAGAAGACGTTCCCGGTGACGTATCCGGAGGACTACGGTCAGCAGCGGCTGGCTGGGAGAACGGTCGAGTTCCGCGTCCATCTGAAGATGATCCAGACAAAGGAGCTGCCTGAGCTGAACGACGAGTTCGCCAAAGATTTGGGCGATTTCCAGTCGCTCGATGAGCTGAAGGAGACGGTGCGGAAGGGAATTTTCCGGGAGCGGGAGCTGGCGGCGCAGCGGGCAGCCAAGGACGCCGTCGTGGACAAGCTCCTCGAGATGCACAACTTTCCGGTGCCGGAGGCGTACGTGGACCGGCAGATCGAGACCTACATTGAGAGGTTCCTGGCGGAGCAGGAGGCGATGGGCCGCGACCCGCGCAAGATATCGCTGGATCCGGCGAAGGTGAAAACGGCGATGAGGGATCGGGCGGTAAGAGAAGTCCGGAGCTCGCTTTTGCTGGAGCGGATCGCCGAGCGGGAGGCGATCGCGGCGATGAGGGAGGAAGTCGACCAGGAGATTCAGCGCTATGCGAAACAGCACCGGGAGCCGGTAGCCGCCGTGCGCAAGCGGTTCGATGAAAACGGAACCACCCAGCGCATCGCCGGCGTGATCCGGACGGAGAAGACGCTGAATTTTCTGTTCGAGCAGGCGCGGAAAGAGGCGCCTGCAGACGGATGAGAGCGGCGGCGCTGGCGGTTACCTTCCTTCTTCCTCTGATCGTGTGGCCCGATGCGGATGGGCCGTTCTCGTCTCCAAAGTTCCTTCTCCTCGGCGTAGCCGCGATCACCGGGGTAGCGTGGGCGGGTCTGGCGGGCCGTCTCTGGCAGCCTCTGCTGCCTCGGGATGTAGGGATCGCCTTGGCAGCCTGGTTGGCCGTTCTCGGCCTGTCGGGGGTGTTCGGGGAATTTGTCTTGCGGGAAGCGTTGCTGCTGCCGGCTTTTGGCGCTGGATGGTTTCTGGCGTTAGTGTCGATCCAGCCGCGCGGCCAGCAAGTGGCGTCCGCACTTTCCCTCTCCGGACTGCTGGTGGGATGTGTGGCCCTGCTCCAGTTCTCAGGCCTCGATCCTTACAGGGTCTTCGGATGGATGGCGGCCCCTGGGATGGGCAGCCCGCGCATGAAAGTGTTTGCCACGCTGGGGAATCCGAATTTCGTTGCGGCATTCCTGGCGGCGGCACTGCCGGTCACGTTTGCTCTGGCGAGCGTGTATCGCCGACGCCGCGTTTGGTTTCTGATGGCGGCGGCGGTGCAGGGTCTGGCCGTGGCTGCCACCGGCTCGCGGGCCGCCCTGCTGGCTCTGTTGGCCGTGCTTGTCTGGGTAGCCTGCGCGGCAGCGCGGCGCTGGCTGAACACCGCCGCCGGCATGCTGCTGGTGATGTGCCTGGCGCTCGCCTGGACATCGGAGCGCACGCTTCAGAACACCCTCGCTGGGCGGGCCTACATCTGGCGGGTTGCCGGCTCGCACCTTGCCGAACGGCCCGCTCTGGGATTCGGCCCCGGCGCGTTTACGCTCAAGTTCGCGGAGTGGGAAGGGCAGCGCTGGAAAGAGGGCGGCCCGCCGGCAGCAGAGCGCAGATTCAGCGGGCCCCAGGATCATGCACACAACGATTTCGTCGAGACCCTGGTGGATCACGGTTTCGCCGGTCTGGCGGCGTGGCTGGCGCTGGCAACGTCGCTCGTGGGCTTTGCCTGGCGGCGGATGCGCGAGACCGGCAGTGAACTGGTGCTGGGCTCCTCGGCGGGCATGGTCGCATGGCTCGCCGTCTCGCTGGTGGATTTCCCGTCCCGGCGCCCCGCGGAAACGTTCGCGTTTTGGACCCTCGGCGCCATTCTCTTCCTGGCAGTCCCAAAGGTGGAAATGGAGGTCACCTGATGACAAGTAAACTGGCTCGATCGATCCTGGCCGCGACTTTTCTCGCGGCGCTTACATACGGAATCGCCCGCCCGGCAACCAGCCGGTACGAGGAGCGCCGCCGGGCAATCCTGGCCGCCGCCAATGCGGAGCGGCAGCGGCTCGGGCTGACGGATCGAAAGGCGCTCTTCGCCCGCTATCCGACCCCGCAGATTAAGCTTTGCCGCGCCGTATCGGTGCCGCCAGGTGCGGCGGCCGAGGTGGTGATCCAGGGCAAGTTTGAGCCTGGAACGAAGTTCCTGATCGAGAACGACAATCTCGATGTATTGAAGGAGAATCTGACCGCCGCCGAGTATCGTGCCACGGTTTCCGCCGCGCGGACCTCCGGGCCGAGCTACGCGAACGTCCATGCCTTCGCTCCCGCCAGCGCCGCCAACGCCCGCTGCCTCGCCGTGCTCATCGGCGGAAAGTACCAGTGGGATTTTACGGCGGAGAACGGCTGGCGGGTCCTGCTGAGGCCTGTTCTGCAAAAACCAGTCTCGGAAGCGGGAAAACTTCCGGAGCAGATGTATCAGGCGGAGTTCTTCCGCGGCGCGGAGAGCAGGGCTTTTGCTTCCTTTGACGCCGCGCTCGACGTCGCGGAGGCCCCCTCCAGTGACAGCTATTCCGCGCACTTGCTCTCCCAGCCGTCTGAGCCCCCCGGCATGGCCGAGTTGAAGAGGCTCCAGCAACAGATGATGAACATGCACAAGCTCTCTCCGGCGGAACAGGATCAACTGATCAAGCGCATGGAGCAGCTCGCGGCGAGCATGGAAGCACAGGCCGGCCAGCAGATGGCCAGAATTCAGGAGCAGCAACGAAAGATGCGGGAGGTGGGCTGTACTGAGCTTCAATTCCGGCTGGAGCCGGATGCTGTCAAGGGTCACATGGCGTGCCAGAACGAGCAGGAGCTCGCCCGCCAGGTCGGCATCAAAGGCACGGTGAAATTTCTGGGGCCCTGGTAGTTGGGCAGTAGCGATTGCGGGACCCGGCGAGCCGGCACGGGTGTATCTCTTACTTCATTTTATGCGTCACTCTAACACATCGTCCAATTTGTGGCGGATAGTGTTAGAATACAGAGCGGGAGGACGATTCCAAACCGAAAGAGGAGGGATTTGGCCAGACTCACCTGGCGCTCGATTTCGGAACCGTTCGTTCGCTTCCGCTGCTCTGTTAAGGAGAGTGCGCGATGGCAATCGATCAGCAAGAACTAGGGCGGAGATTACGGGAGGCGCGCGAAACGTGCGGCCTTACTCAAGAGGATGTTGCCGAGAATCTTGGAGTTTCTAGGGCAACAGTCACTCAAATGGAGCTTGGCAACCGATCCGTCTCGGGACTCGAGCTCTCGAAGTTGGCTTATCTGTACGCCCGCGACATTCAGGACTTTGTCGCTCCGAACTTCGCGGAAGATGACGTGGTGCACGCGCTCTTCCGTTCGGGGACTGAAGCAGGTGGAGATGGAGTCAAGATGGCGCTGCGCGACTGCATTGCGCTGGGCCGCGAACTCTCCAACCTTGAGGACCTCCTCAAGATCAACCGGTCCGTGACCACGGTCGCGTCGTACCCGTACCCGCTCCCCAGGAGCAAGTGGGAGGCAATCCAGAATGGTGCGCAGGTTGCCCTTGAAGAGCGTCGGCGCCTGGGGCTGGGTTCCGCGCCTGTGGGAGATCCGGTAGCCCTTCTGGAGGGCCAGGGGGTCCGAACGGGGATCGTGCTTATGCCCGCCGAAGTTTCCGGTCTGATGATCAGTCACCCTAAGGTGGGCCTCTTCATTGTTGTCAACCGCGATCATGCGCCCGTGCGGCAGCGGTTTTCATGGTGTCACGAATACAGCCATGTTCTGCTGGATCGCGATTCAAGAGGACTCGTCAGCCGTGTAACAGAGAGGGACGATCTGCGCGAAGTGAGAGCCAACTGCTTTGCCGCGAACTTCTTGATGCCTGAGGACGGCGTGCGCCGGTTCATTGGCAGCCTTGGGAAGGGCGCCACCAGCAGAATTCACGCTGAGGTGTTTGACGAGTTGGATGTTGTCCCCGTCGACTCTCGTACGGACCCCGGCACACAGGAAATCCAGCTTTACGATGTTGTCCAACTAGCGTACTTCTTTGGCGTCAGTGTCCTCTCGGCACTTTACCGGCTCTTGAATCTGAAACTGATCACTGAACCGGAGTTCTCTCGCATGAAGGAGCTTGACCAGGGTGGCACTAGCCAGCGATTGGTCGAACTTCTCGCACTGCCGCCGGTTGAGAAAGTGGACCACGCCGTTGAGTTCAGCCGGCGATTTCTTGGGCTCGCCCTGGAGGCGCTTCGCAGGGAACGGATCAGTCGTTCGAAGTTCGTGGAGCTCGCGCAGCAGGTCGGTGCATCCCGCGAGAACGCTGAGGAACTGATCCAAAGTACCGGTCTTGACGAAGAGGAGTCGCAATCGGTCCTTCTTCCGGAGGACTGATGGCCAGGGTCCGAGTCGTCGTCACGGATGCGAACATTCTCATCAACCTGATCCACATAGGCCAACTCCCTCTGTTGGGAGCTTTGGTGGAGTTCGACTTCGTGGCGCCCGATGAGGTCGTCGCTGAGATCCTCGACGCAGCGCAGGCCGGAGCTCTACAAGAAGCTCTCCAGGCCGGCTTCCTTGCCAGTGCTTCTATCGCCGACACTGACGAACTCGCAATTTTCACGGCCCTGACCACATCCCTCGGAAAGGGCGAGTCGGCTTGCCTGGCGCTGGCACAACGACGCGGTTGGATGATCGCGTCCGATGAGCGTGGAGTGTTTCGCCGGGAGGCCAACCAACGACTCGGCGCTGGTCGGCTCATCAACACCTCGGGCCTGCTGCTGACTGCGATCCGCGCCGGAGTCTTGACCGTCGAGCAGGCAGACCAGGCGAAGGCAGTGCTGGAAGCGTGTCGCTTTCGGGTCAAGTTCAACTCGTTCCGAGACCTGCTGGACGAATAGCAGGCGGACGAGGCAGCTCCCGACGGATCATGACTATGCGGTTCCGACCCGCGGATACCCCATATCAAAAGTCGATCTTCAATCCCATCTGGATGTTGCGCGGGCCGATGTTCATCGTCCCGCTGACCACCCCAAACGTCGTGCTTCCGAATGCCGTGTCCGGCCAGGCAAACTGCGGCGTGTTCGTCAGATTGAACGCCTCGGCCCGGAACTGTACTCTTGCCCGCTCCTTCACGCGGAAGTTTTTCAGGATCGCCAGATCGGCATTCTTCTGATTGTCGGCGCGCAGTTGCGGCAGCCGGCGCGGCGAATTGCCGACCGTGTAAGGGGCCGGCGCCGAGAAGGCGGCGGTGTTGAACCATTTCTCCGGCGTCCGCCGGGCGAGCGCCACGTCGCTTCCCTTGGTGACATTCGGATATTGGGTTCCGAAGCCGTACTGGGCGATGAGGCTCGGCGCGGTGAGCCGCACCGGCAAGCCGGTCGAGAAGCGCACGATGCCGGAGACCTGCCAGCCGCCGGCCATCAAATCCGCGACGCGGTTCATGCCGCCGGCAAAGCGACGCCCGTGCCCCACCGGCAGATCGTAGACAAACGCAGTGACGAAGCTGTGCGGCAAATCATGCGCGCTCAGGGACCGCTCGATGCGGAAATCGCGGGAGTTGCGATAGCCATCGGCGGCGCCGCCCGGAGACGGCTCCGTTTCCCCGATGTTGTCGATGCATTTGGACCACTGGTAGCTCGACAACAGCATCAGGCCGCTGGAGAACTGCTTGGTGAGCTTCACCAGCATCGCGTTGTAGCTCGAGCTGCCCCCCGGCGTCTGCCCGCTGCGCGAGACGCTGTCAAACTGCGGGAACGGGCGAAGCAGCCGGTGGCGCGGAACCGTCCGGCTGGCCAGAGAGCCGCCGGTAATGAATCCAAAGAACGGATTATTCACCGCCACGTCCAACTGAGAGCCCAGAGCAAGCAACTCCGGAGCAAGCTGGTTGTCGTTGAGCCCGACGCCCCAGCTCAGCTTGCGACCCTGATGGCCTGTATAGCCAATCTCCAGGACAGTAGCGCGGTTCAACTCGTACTGGATGTCAAGGCTGTAGTTCTGCATGTAGCCATTAGGGTGGTCGCGCTGAAAGGAGCCGGCTCCGCGCCCGAGATTCGTCTCCAGTCCCAGTGAGCTGCCGGCCGCCGGGATCAAGCCTCCGGGATACGGATTTCGGAACAGGTCCTGCGGGTTGACGTTGTCTCCGCCCCGGCTGGTGACCCAAGGCGTGGTGGACGAGAAACCCGTCATGTCGCCGGCGCCCAGAATCTGCGGGTGGAAGATGCCGTAGCCGGCGCGGATCACCATCCGCTCGGCGACTTTGTAGGAAAGGCCGAATCGCGGCGCGAAGTTGAGATATTCGTTGTTCCAGGAATAGCGGCTGTCCTGGTTGAGGAACACCAGGCCGCCTTTCAGCGGCAGACCCACCTTGGGCCCCAGCGGATTGTCCACGGCATAGTGGAAATTGCTGAAGCGGTTGAAGCGCTCGGTGGGCGAGCGATGCATCTCATACCGCAGGCCCGGGTTCAGCGTCAGCCGCCGGCTGATGCGCCAGGAATCCTGAAAGTACCAGGCATAGTAGACGCGATTGGTCGCGCCCAGCGCCGGTTTCTGCACATTGCCGCTCGATCCAGTGCCGAGCAGCATCGAGGCGATGGCGTTGCCGGAGGTCGAGCTGTCGGCTTGCGCGACCGGGCCGGACGTCATGCCGCGCGAAAAACTGAAGTCCGCCGAAAACAATCCGCCGCCGGTTCCCATGCTCGAGTCGCGCCCAAACCCGAACTTCAAGCTATGCAGCCCCTTCTCCTTGGTGACGTTGAGTTGCAGGTTGTCCACACGGCTGATGTTGTTCAGATCACGCGAGTGGCTGATGTTGGAGTAGTTGGTCGGGTATAGCTGCGGGATGGTCTTGACATCGAGCTGGCTGACGAACGAAGCAGGCAGGCCGATCTCAGTGCCGTCGCGGCCGTAGGTGTCCGAGCGTTGACGCTCGATCCACCGCCCGTGGCCGGCGAGCACGTTGATCACCCAGCTCGGGCTGGGGACAAACGTGTTGCCGATAGTGATCTGATAGCGCGGGTTGCCGCTGATGGGGCCAGTGCCGCCATAGGATTGCCAGACGCCGGCCGGAGGACGCCCTTCGGTGCGCCACACCTTCGACCAGCGGCCATAGATCGTGTGCTTCTCGCTGCGCGCCCAGTCGATGCGAATGTCACTGCGGTCGCTGGTGGTGGTGCCTTTTCCGGATTTCGAGTAGTTGCGTGCGCCGGTGATCGGGTCACCCGGCCCGGTGGACTCCGGATACAGGGCGACGGCGTTCTTGCCCACCGGATCGAACGTGGCCGCCGGGATGCGGTTGTTGGGGAACGCATCGCGGATAAAGCCGGCGCCGTTCGGATTGGGGCGCGTCGAGAAGGGATCGTAGATCACCGGCAGGGTCCCGTTTGGGTTGAAGGTGCGGGAGAAATCGCCGCTACGCTCGAGCGCCGTCGGCAGGGTAACCGTGGAATTGGCTGGCGTGCCCTGCCGCAGTCCCTCATAGCCGCCGAAATAGAACAGCTTCTTGGATTTCCAGATCGGTCCCGACATGTTGCCGCCAAACTGATTGCGCTGGAACTGGGGCCGCCGGTTGCCGCCGCGGTTGTTGGCCCAGGTGTTGGCGTCCATGCTCGAGTTGCGCAGGAAATCAAAGGCAGTGCCGTGGAAATCGGCGCTTCCGCCTTTTGTGACAACGCTGACCACGCCGCCGCCGGAGCGGCCGAATTGCGAATCATAGGCGTTGCGGATCACCTGCACTTCCTGAACCGAGTCGACCGAAGGCGAATAGATCAAGCCGTTCCATCCGTTGGCTGCGTTGACCGAAACGCCGTCCAGCAGGATGCCGGTGGTGGTGCTCCGGCCGCCGTTCATGCCGAAGCGGTCATGGTTTTGATCCGCTACGGATTGCGAGATGCCGGTGGCCGGTGCGGTGATGCCGGCGGTGGCATGCACCAGCACCAGCGGATTGCGGATGTTCGTCGGCAGGCTCAGCACCATGTCGCGGTTCAGCGTGACGCTTTGATTGGCGGTTTGCGTGTCCACCTGCACGACGGCGGCGGCAATCTCGACGCGCTGGCTGATCTCGCCTAGTTGCATGGCAAAGTTCACCGCGCCCGATTGATTGGCCAGCAGGGTGATGCCGCGCTGCACGTAGATCTTGAAGCCCGTTGCTTCGGCGCGCAATTCATAGGCGCCCGGCAGAAGCTGCGAGAACGTGTAACGCCCTTCTTCGCCGGTGGCGGTCTGGCGCTCTTCGTTGGTGGCCGCATTGGCGAGCTTGATGGCGACGCCCGGAATGGCGGCGCCGGCCGGGTCGGTGACGAGTCCCGTCAGATTCGCAGTAAACACCTGGCCGGAGCTTGAGAGCGCGAAAGCCACGCTGGTAACAACGATGGCGGCAAGTTTTCCAGAAAGCTGCATGCTCCCCCCTGTCGGGAGGTAGCATATCACGAGAAACGGTTCAGAATCCGATCCGCAGGCCGAAACGGAACTGGCGCTCGTCGATATTTTCACGCGCCAGGTTGGTGACACCGGTGATTCGCCCTAAGTTGACGTTGCCAACGGCGCCGCCGGGATTCCCGAAATGCGGCGTATTGGAGAAGTTGAACGACTCCATGCGGAACTGAGCAGACCAGCGCTCGGTGATCTTGAAGAACCGGAAGACGCCGAAATCCCAGTTGACCAGGCCTGGCCCGCGGAACTGGTTGAAACCCGCGGTGCCGAATCGAGCCGCCGTCACCGCGGCAAAGGACGTCGGGTCGAAATAGAGCGCGCCCGAGCCGATGCCTCCCAGAACTTTGTAGGGGTTCACCTGGTCCGCAGTCTGAGAGGAACCGGGCAGATCCAGGGAGGTTCCGGGAGCTGAGATGGTGAACGGCAGGCCGCTGTACAGGCTGAACAGGTTGTTCACCTGCCAGCCGCCGATCAGGTGCGAAGCCCAGCCGCTGGTCGCCCAGGGCTTGCCCTTGCCGAACGGCAGCTCGTAGATCGCGCTGACGTGGGCCACGTTCGTTCGGTCGAATCCGCGCACCGACCGGTTCCTGGAATAGTAGGCCCAGGCGCGCACGGGCGGCTGGCTGTCGCTGTTGTCGATGATGCCGATCGACTTGGACCAGGTATAGTTCACGTTGAGCTGGAGGCCTTTCGCAAACCGGCGGTCCAGGCTCAACTGGAGACCGTTGTACTGGCCGGTCGAGTGCGGCACCACCATGGTCGTGGCGCTGTTTCGGCCGAAGCGCTGATTCAGGGGACGGCCTGCGTTGCCGGCGCCAATGACCTGGCCGGAATTGATGTCGAGGTAACCCAGTTTGTTGATCTCACGAGTGCCGATGTAAGCAGCCTGGGCCACGAATCCCCAGCCAACATCCTTCTGTAGCGTGAGGTTCCAGGACTGGATATAACCGCGCTTGAAATCCTTGGGGAGGGTGCCGACGGCGTAGACTCCCGGAATATCAATGATGCCGTTTCCCAGGTCCGGCGGCCGTACGACGGGAATGCCGTCTTCAATTCGCCCCGAGGTCAGGAAGGAATTGGGCCCGTCAATGTTCTGGGCGATGAGCAAGGGATAGTTGGCGCGGAGAAGCTCAGTTCCCTGGAAGGGGTCGTTGGTGATTCCGTAGCCGGCGCGGACGATGAAGGAACTGGTGGCGCGATAGGCGAGGCCGAAGCGGGGAGCGAATTTTGCCTTGCTGACGGAGATGCCGCAATCCTTCGGCGCCTGTCCCAGGCCGCAAATCAGCATCTTGTTGGTATCAGGGTCGTAACGCTCGATCCCGCGGTCGGGGCGCACCGGAACCGGGAAGTACTCGTAACGGATTCCGTAGTTGAGCGTCAGTTTAGGGCTCACGTTCCAGCGGTCCCGAACATAGAAGCTGTAAAGGTGAGCACGAAGGGCGTATTCGTCGGGCACGACAAGAATCTTTCCGGCCCTGACGGGCAGACCGAGCAGAAATGAGCCGTAGGAATTGTAGACATTGACGCTGGGACCTCCGCGCAGAGCGGTGGGGCCGCCGTCGAACGTGAAGCCGCCCGAGCCGCCGTGATACGCCACACCCGCGATTTCGGGCTGGACCTGGTTGAGATGCTGATTGTAGAAATCGAATCCGAATCGAATGGAGTGGGTGCTTCTTGTCCAGTTGAAATTCGCTACGTATTGATACTGCGGATCGCGGCGGAAATAAGGCATGAAATCTTCAGCGATGCCGATGGTGGTGAGGCCGCCGGCGCCGAAGGCGAACCGCGGCCAGCCGCCCTCGATCGAGCGGGTCCCATTCGTCCCGGGGATCTTCAGCAAGTCGAGCCCGAGCTTTTCATCGAGGCGCGGCTGCTGGGAGCTGGTGTCGATGCGTGTGTAGCCGAAGTAGGCGTCGATCACGAGACTCGGACTCATGACGTAGGTGCCGCCCACCGTTGAGCTGTACGTGCCTCCGTCTCCCTTCCCGGGGTTGGATCCGTCAAAGACGGGCGGGCCCGCGAGCTCCCCGAAAAGCTGAGGGTTGGTCGAGTTGTAGCGCAGGATCGAGAGACGGACAAAGGTGGTCAGCTTTTGCGAAACGTTCCAGTTGACCTTGGAGTCGACTGTGCGGCGGTCAAAAAGGAATGGCGCGGAACCGAAGAAGTTTTGGGTCTGAAACGGATCATTGGCGGCGCGCAGATTCGGCAGCGGCGTGAGATCGGCGAGCCTCCGCGTAATCGAGCTGGTGCGGGAGGCGGGGATCAGGTTGCCGCTCAGCGGCAACCGGTTGCTGGCGGTCGAGTCGCCGGTCGCCGGGTCATACAGTTGCGTTGGCGATGCAGACAGGTTCCCCGCTTTCATGAGCGCGTTTGGAACTGTTCCGAAGAGCTGGGCGTTGCGCCGGTCATAGGTGGTTTCGTAATTGGCGAAATAGAAGACCTTGTTCTTCCTGATGGGCCCGCCGATGGCTCCTCCCCACTGGTTATAGACCAGCTTCGGCTTGCCTTGGCTGGCGGGCAGGAAGAACGGCCGCGCCTTGAGATGGTTGTTGGTGTGGTATTCGGAAAGCGATCCGTGAAGATCGTTGGTGCCGCTCTTGGTGGACACGTTGATGGCGACTCCGCCGGCCAGGCCTTGCTCGGCATCAAACGAGTTGGAGACGATGTTGACCGTTTCGATGGCTTCGAGCGCCGGCGTGTAGGCGACGATGTGCGGAAGCTGGATGTGCGTCGAGCTGGCGCCGTCGAGCCTGGTGTTGTTCGAGGTGCGGCTGGCGCCATTGACGTTAAACACCAAAGCGCGAGTCGGATTGGTCGGCACCGAGTGTGCGTTGCCGGGAGGCGTGAATCCGGGCAAGACACGGAATAACTGCTGGTAGTTGCGCCCGCTCGCCACCGGAAGGTTTACGAGTTCCCGTGAGTTGACCTCCTGTCTCACCTCCGACCGGTCCGTCTGGAGGACAACGCTTTCGGCGCCGACCGTGACCGTCTCGGTCACCTGGCCCAGTTGGAGCGCCGCATCCACGCGATGAACGGTGTTGATCGTTACCGCAACGTCGGTCCGAAGATAAGTCTGAAAGCCGGTTGCGGAGACCTTCACATCGTAGATGCCCGCCTGGAGATTCGGGACATCGAACGTTCCGGCGGCATCGGCTTTCACCTCCCGGATGGCTCCCGTCTGCTTGTTGGTGACGTTGACGGTGGCGCTGGAGACTGCCGCGCCACTTGGGTCGGTGACGCGGCCGGTGAGTGATCCGTAGAGAATCTGGGCGTAGCTGGCCGGCGTGGCCACGGTACAAAGGAGAACAGCAATGGCGGCGTTTCGAAAGCGGGGCATGGAAGAGACTCCTCTTTTGTGGTTTCTTTTATGGCTAGCATTTGGCGTGCGTCACGGTCAAGCGGGCTTGCGGGCAACGGCGATGAGCGAGGCCGGCTGCCAGGGCAGCCAGCGGTCGATCCTCCGCCAGAGCCAGACCATGCGGTCAAACGCCTTCAACTGAAACGGGCTGATGGTGGATCTTCCAAGCAGACGCCCGTTCAACAACCAGCCCGGCATCGCGATGCGGTTGAAATCGAGGACTTGCTCGACCTGGAATCCGGCTTCCACCAGAATGTGCCGCAGTTGTTCGCGGGAATACCGCCGCTGGTGGCCCAGGGCCTCGTCGATGCGGCCGTAAGCGCCCTGCCCCTGCGGCACTAACAGAATGGCTCTTCCGCCCGGCCGTAACACGCCGAGAAGGTTCCGCAGCCCGGCGACGTCATCCGGTACGTGCTCGAGCACGTTCAGGCAGACGGCTGTGTCCACACATTCAGGCAGATGCTCGAAATCCGCGGCCCGGCTCAAGTCGCAGCGGCGGGCCTCGAGATTCGGACGGTGCTGCAAACGCGCGCGCAGCCGCGCCAGATGTTCCTCGTCGATGTCGGTGGCGATGTAGCGCTTGCGGCGTCGAATCAAGTGGCGGGTGAGGTTCCCGATGCCCGCGCCGATCTCGAGCACCGATTCCCCCAGGTACGGGCGGATCGTGTCCGCCATCCAGCGGTTGAACCGCACCGCATCGGAGAATGCCTCCAGGACTTCAGGCCCCGTTTCCTTGTAGATGTCGCTGCTCGGCCAATAGCGCAGGATGATAAGAAAGGCGGTCACTGCGTCGAGAAAGCCGATCTTCTTTCCTTCTTCGTAGGTGCGGCCGTGGTAGCTGACAGGCACTTCGTAAATCCGGGCGTCGCGCTTGGCCAGCTTGATGGTCACCTCCGGCTCGATGCCGAAGCGGTTCGAGCGGATGGGGATGCTTTTCAAAAGTGAAGTCCGGAACGCCTTGTAGCAGGTCTCGACATCGGTGAGATTCAGATCGGCGGCGATGTTGCAAAACGTGGTCAGCACACGGTTGGCCAGCGCGTGCCAGAAGTACAACACGCGCCGCTCGCCGGAGACGAGGAACCGTGATCCGTAGACGGCATCGGCGCGGCCATCGAGCAGCGGTTTGAGCAGCTTGGCGTATTCGCACGGGTTGTATTCCAGGTCCGCATCCTGAATCAGGCAGAATTCGCCGCCGGCGTGTTCGAGCGCGGTGCGGATGGCGGCGCCTTTGCCGCGATTCCGCCCGTGCCGGAGCAGCCGGACGCACTCGTGACTGGCGGCGAGCGATTCGGCGATCTCCGCCGATCCGTCATCGGAGCCATCATCGACCACCAGAATCTCCCGCCGCAGAGCGCCCGGCAACGGCGCGTCGAGCACGCGCTCGACAAGCGCGCCGATGAATTCCTCCTCGTTGTACAGCGGAATCAGAATCGAGAGCAGATCCGGTTGCATGGCCGCCCGCGGCCTACTTGTGCTGCAATTCCCAGTCGTAGTGGATGCCGGGCTCGTCGTGGGGGATGCGGCCTTCGTCCTCGGGGTTGTAGTGACGGTCGGTCACGTACACCAGCATCCCCGGCTCCTGCCCCAGGACTTTATAGCCATGAGCTACGCCCGGAGGAATGAGAATCTGCCAGGGCCGCAGAACGCCGGCGTAGATGGTGTTCCGCAGGCCGAACGTGCGGGAGCCTTTTCGCAGGTCGGCCAGCGCCACCTGGAACATGCCCTGGGCAGGCGCCCAAAGATCTGTTTGCCGCAAATGGTAGTGGAATGCTTTAATCGTTCCGGGATAGCTGAGGGCGGCGGAAATCTGCATGGATTCGGCCGGAAACAGCGCCACCAGACCCGCGCCGATGCGGGCCACTTCCAGGAAGTAGCCGCGGTCGTCCGGCCACAGGGAATAGGGCTCGATCCGGACGCCGTCAATGAGTTTTGGCGAATCCGGCTTGAGGATGACTTCGCCGATCCCTTTGGCGCACGTGGGCAGCGCCAGCTCCATTTCTCCGTCGCTTGCCAGGGTAGCTTGTGCAGCCGCTGTGCTCATCCAACAAGGCCCTCCGAGAACAGGAATCCCTATGATACAATTTGCCGCCATCGAACGGCAGCCTCCCACGACCGCGGCGATTCAGGAGAAGTACTGCCGCCAGGTGCGCCAGAAGAAGCGATCCGTCATGCCGGCGATGTAATCACAAACCACGCGGTGGATGGGCAACCCTGCTGCCTGCTCCCGGTAATTGGCGGGAAGCCGGTCCGGGGCATCGAGGAAATGCTGAAACAACTGGGCAATCGCCGCGGTAGATCGCGTTCGCTCGGCAAGCAAAGCATCGCAGGAATACACGTGCTCGTGCAGAAACGCTTTCAGTGCCGCGTTGGTTTCACGGCCCTCCAAAGTAAAACACGCGAGCCGCCTCGAGTGACCGCGGACATCGTCCATGCCGCCCACGCCCACATCGCCGGCGGCTTGATATGTGCCCTCGATCAAGGAAGACACCAGAAGATCGATCAGACGGCGCACGCACTCCAGAAAACGGATGCCATCCGGCGCACCCGGATAATGCTGCTCGATCGCTTCGCGCATCCGGGCGAATGCCGGGACGCGCCCGGCGAGTTCCCCGCTGTCGATCATCCGCGCGGAATAGCCGTCATCGAGGTCCGCGGTGTTGTAAGCGATTTCGTCGGCCAGGTCGATCAGTTGCGCTTCGAGCGGCGGCCGCAGCCCTGGCAGGTACTCCTCGAGCAAAGGATCCTCGCCGGCCTCAATGTCGCGCGAGTGCTTGACGATGCCTTCGCGCACTTCGAAGGTCAGATTCAGCCCGGAGAACATCGCATAGCGCTGCTCAAACGACTCGACAATGCGCAGCGCGTGCAGATTGTGGTCGAAACGGCTGCCGAAGCGTCGCATTTGCCGGTCCAGCTCGCTTTCGCCGGCATGCCCGAACGGCGGATGCCCGATGTCATGCGCCAGGGCGAGGGCTTCCGTCAGATCTTCATCCAGCTTCAGCGAGGCCGCCGCCGTGCGCGCGATCTGGGCCACTTCGATGGTGTGCGTGAGGCGGTTGCGGAAATGATCGGAAAGCGCGGGCGTGAACACCTGCGTCTTGTCCTCCAGCCGCCGGAAAGAGCGCGCGTGCACAACACGATCGCGGTCGCGCTGGAAATCGTTTCTGTATGGGTGGGGCGCTTCCGGATAGCGACGCCCGCGGCTGCGATGCACGGGAAATCGCAACCGGCTGAGCGCTTCGGGATTCACCGAGCCTACTTCGGGCTCTGTCCGGCCATCTCGCCCAGGGCCGAAACAGCAGCGCGGGTGACGGCCGGGCGCTCCAAAGCCTGTAACGACTCGAGGATCTGGCGCGCCTCCTGCGGTTTGCTCTTCGAGATCACCCGGGCCAGCGAGATCTGCGCCTGCTCTTTGGAAACCACCGCCGTCGGGTTGTTCACAAGCTGGCGCAGCACGCTTTCGGCCTCATTCAGCTTGTTCTGCGACTGGTACAGCGTGGCCAGCGACAGCCGCGCCAGAGAAGCGACATTGCCATCCCTGCCGCCGGCCGCTTCCTTGAAGGCAGCCTCGCACCCGGCGATCTTGCCCATGTCGCACAGCAGCGTTCCCGTATAGTAACGGGCAATCTGGCCTTCCTTGGCGCCGGAATGCTTGCTTGCCAATTCGGAAAACGCTTTGAGCGCTGCGTTGTCCTTGTCGGCCTGCGTCTTGAAGACGGGGCCGCCATAGGGGCTCACTTCACCCACGTATGCATCCAACACCTGAGTGGCGATGCGCAATTCCGCCTGGCGGCTGTTTTCCTGCCACCTCATGAATCCGTAGCCGGCGCCTGCCAGGACCACAGCGCCCAGGACAATGCCGCCATACTTCCTGACGGCCGCTTTGTGCTCGGAGAGGTACTCGACCGTGTGGCCGACTTCCTCGACAAACTTATCGTGCTTGATCTGCTGGCGTAGCTGCCTGTCCACTGAAAACCTCTGGAAGTTAATAGATTACCACAGCGCGACCTGTCTGTTGCCCGCCGGAGAGGTGGCTGAGCGAGGGTTCGGCGGCTGACCGCCGCCGGGTTCTGCTAGGCCAACCCGCACCACCGTGGTGCAGCAGGGTACAATATGACTATGTCGAGTCGAACCAGGGCGATCGCGCGGAGCGCACCAGCCAAGTCGCTTCGCCAAAGCGTAACCATCCCGGCGCCGCTCGCGATGGAAGTCCGGCGCGTTGCAAAGCAGCGCCATCTTACGATGAGTCGCGCTCTCGTCTCTCTGGTTGAACGGGGCGTTTGTGCGGAACGGGAAGCGAAAGAGAATCTAGAGGCGGCCTACCAACGGTTCATGAAGGAACAGGAGCCCGTCCGGAAAGAGGAAGCCGGCAAGGACCTGATCCGCGCCATCTTCGGGAAGGACGCGGCCGAAGATCCTATTCTCTAACCTGCATCGAGCTGTCTGGCAGCATCTGCTCGAGCGAGTCCAGCAACGCGAAATCACCCTCGCTGACCTCGGCCGGTTACAGGAGTGGGTCAAGTCCGAACCGCAGGCGCCCCAGGGCGACTGGTACAAGGACTTCGGCTCCTTCAAACTATGCGGCTCAGGCGAGTACCCGCGGACCGTGCTCACAAAAAAACATGAAGGCCTTCGGTCAGGCGATCGAGTGAGCCCACCGCGCGGCGGCTTGTCGGAAGATCTGCGACCTACGGGCAACAAGGCTCGCTGACTTGCCGGTTGACCCAGGGAAGATCGAAAAGTGTCCACGACACCCCGCCACTGAATGAATCCCATCATTTCAACCAGTCTGGAACACCGCTCCTCCGGGCAGGGCGCGGCTTAGCCCGCAGCGTTCGAGAGACCCCCGGGCTTTTTCTTCCGTTCGGCTCCGCTCGTCCGTTGTTAAAGGTGAGGTTTTCCTACAAGGAGGAGAATATGAACCACAATCGGAAACAGCATGTGACCCGGCGCGGGTTGATCCTGGCGGGCGGGGCCGCGCTGGTGGGGACCCGCCTGCACGCCGCTCCCGACAAGGACCCGGGGCTCATCGTTCTGCTGGACTTCGCCCAGAGAGCCGGAGCCGAGCGTTTTCTGGAAGCGGACCTGGAGATCCGGCGGGGGTTCACCGAGGCCTCGGGAAACGTGGACTTCTCGGTGCGGATCTCCGGCCTGGTGATCACCGACCAAGGCGCGTGGGCCGTTTCCCCCAAAGTTGACCCCATCGCCTTGCTGAAGACGAAATCGACCACGCCGACCCCCAACGGGAGCACCGAAGTCCGCACCCAGAGCACCAACCAATATAAGGGACCGGGCGGGACCTTCAGCGTGCTGCTGCGGGCCGAATTGCTGAACCCGAAAGGGGTCATCATCGCCGCGTCGGAGCTGACCAAATCCCCGGTGACGTTCCCACCGCTGCTGGCGTGACAGACCCGATTCACGTCCGGTTGCGCAGCGTGTCGAAGGCCTTCGGCCCCCGCCAGGTCCTGCGGGACGTAGACCTCGACATTGAGCGCGGCCGGGTGAACGTCCTCACCGGCGGCTCCGGCGAAGGGAAGTCGCTGTTGCTGGACCTGCTCGCCGGCAAGTTACAGCCGGACGCCGGGGAGATCTTCGCTGACGGTGGCGACATGGGGATCCTCGGCCAGCACTCCGCGCTCGATGAGCGGCTGACGGTCGAGGAGAACGTCGCCCGCCCGCTCCGGGAGCGCCATCGGCCTGCCGGCACGCGGCGCATCCGGGGGCTGGTGCGGGAGATGCTTCGGCGGCTCGGCATCCCGGAGGGCGATTATGGCAAGCTTCCGGCCCAGATCCCGCCCGGGGTGCAGCGGCGCGTGGGCCTGGCTTGCGCCATGGTGACGGAGCCGGAGATCCTGGTCTGCGACGAGCCGACGACGGGGCTCGACCCGATCGCCGCGCGGTACGTGGAAGAGGCCCTCGCCGGCGCGGCGTCGCGGCTCGGGACGACGGTGATCGTGGTCACCCTGGACCTGTCCCTGGCCTTCCGCGTCGGGCAGCGGCTCTCGGTGCTCGAGGACGGCCGCATCGTGGCGTCCGGGACGCCGCACAAGCTGGCGGCCAAGCCGGGTCCGGCAGTGCGGCGGCTGGTCCAGGCGCTGGGGCCGCCGGTCGGGTGGCCGTTGTTGGCGCCCTGAAGCCGGGCCTACGGAACGGGGACGAGGTAACCGGAGATGGTTCCTGCGAAAGTGACGTCTTCAATCACCAACCGCTTGCGCGAGGGTGGTTCCCTCACGTGTCTGATCGCGATATGATTCTTGTGTGTTGCCGCCGGTCCCGGAGAAGCAGGACTTCGAGAGCCTCTATCAGCAGCACCTGCCGGAGGTGTTCCGGTACGCCTGCCGCTGCGTCGGCCGCCGGGAGGTGGCGGAGGAGCTCACGGCGGAGGCCTTCCTGGAACTGTACCGGCGCCTGGATACCCTCTCGGACGGGAACCTTCGGGGCTGGTTGATGACCGTGGTCAGGAACCGGGCCACAGACTACTGGCGGCGGGCGACGCTGGAGAGCCGGTACGACGCGCCGCCTCCCTCTCCCGTACAGGCCAACGGTCCGCCGCAGACACTGGAGAACTGGCTGGCGGACTGCAAGGCGTTGAAGCCGATCCACCGGGCGTGCGTGCTGTTGCGCTACGCCTGGGGGATGGAACGGGGCGAGATTGCGCGGCGGACCGGGTTGTCCGAGAATCAGGTGAAGGGTAGCTTGCAGTACGCTCTCACCCTGCTGCGCAAGGAATTGGAGCCGTAAGATGGACGAAGGGGAGTTCCTGAAGAGGCACGCGGGGGCGGTGGAGTCTTTGCGCGCTCGCGCCGGGCGTTGCCCGCATCCGGACCTGCTGCTGGCGGCGCGGGAAGGGGTCCTGCCGGAGGAGATCGGCGCCGGCGTGGTGGCGCACCTCGCGGAGTGTTCCCTGTGCCGGGCGCTGGAGCGCGGCCTGGCAGACCCGGAACTGACGGCTCCCACGGCGCGAGAAGAGAAGCGCCTCCGGGCGCGGGTGCGGAGGGGGGCCGGCGAGCGGCCGAAACGCCGATGGGCGCTGTTTGCGATCCCTGCGGCGGCGGTCGCCGCTCTGTGCTTTGTGTTCCTTATTCCGCGGGGGCCCCGTCCTGCGCCGGCGCCGCCAGCCCCGGCGACCAGGGCGGGACTGGAAAAGCCTGCGGTGAATCTGCCCGTGGCGTCGGCCCTGGTGTGGCGCGGCGCAGGCGAAGAACCGCAGAAGCTCATCCAGGAGCTGAACGAGGCGCTGGAGCCCTACCGGGCAGACCAATATGAGGAGTCCGTCCGGCGGCTGGCGGCGTTCACGGCCAGGTATCCCAAGTCGGCCGAAGCGCAGTTTTACCTCGGGGTCAGCCTGCTGTTTCTGGATCGGAAGGCGGAAGCGGCTGCGGCGCTGGAGAAGGCCAAGGCGACGGCCGAGGGACCGCTGGCAACCCAGGCAGCCAAGTACCTGGATCTGGCTCGGAGGTAGCCCTTGGCGCGGTGGGCACTGGCACTCGTGGCGCTGGCCTGTTGGGCGCAGTCGCTCGACGAGCTGATGCAGGAGGCCATGCGGCTGCGGCAGGCCGGCAAGCTGGACGAGTCCATTCAGCAGTGCAAGAAGCTGCTGGAGCTGGCCGGCCGGCAGAACAACGTCACCGCCGAAATCTGGGCGCGCCGCGGTCTGGCGGGTGTCTATCATCAGCAGGCCCGGTATCCCGCCGAGCGGGAAGAACTGGAAGCCGTGCTGGCGCTCTTGAAGACCTCCGGGGACCGCCGGGGAATGGGGCAGGTTTCCAACAATCTCGGGACCGTCGCCCATATGATGGGCGAGTGGGAGCGCGCCCGAGGGCATTACCTGGAGGCGCTGGGGCACTTCGAGGCGGCCGGCGAGGAGCGGGAGGCGCTCAACACGGTGGTGAACCTGGTCTTCGTCCCGCTGGACTCCGCAGAAAAGGAGAGGCTCCTCGAGGAAGGGCGGCGACGCGCGCGGCGGCTGGGCGACGAGCTTTCGGAAGGCCGGTTGCTGCACCTGGCCGCCGACGACGACTACGTGGAAGGCAACTTTGCGCGGTCGCTGGAGCGGCTGCAGCGCGCCATCGAGTTGTTTGAGAAGATCGGGGAAAAGCGATGGCTGGCCGGTGCGCTGACCAGCCTGGGACGCCTGCATCGGGCGCATGGGCTGCCGGAACGGGCGTTGGAATACCACCGGCGGGCGCTGCGGATCCGCGAGCAACTCGGGGACCGGGAAAGGATCATGCAGAGCCTGAACGCAATCGCGGTCACCTACGGGAGCATGGGCGAGCACCGCCGCGCCCTGGAATACCAGGAGCGGGCCCTGGTGATGGCGCGACAGACGGGTTCCCCGGTGCTCTTTGGATTCCAGCTCCAGCAATTGGGGCGGGGCTACCTTCGGGTGCGTGAATTCCGGCGGGCCGCTGAGATCCTGGAGGAAGCATTGGCGGTGGGCGGAGAAGCGACCCCTATCCTTCAGTCCGCGTTGAGCGGGGCATACTTGGGGTTGGGTCGTCTGGAGGCAGCGCTGGTTGAGGCGGAAAAGGCCGTTGAACAGTGCCGGCTGCCCTCGGCCATCGAGAGCGACGACCTGCCGAGGTCCCTCTGGCAGCGGGCCATAGTCAAGAAGAAGCTCGGCCGCCCAGCCGAAGCGCTGGCCGACCTCCGTCAGGCGATGGACTACCTCGAAAGCCTTCGCGCGCGGCTGGCGCCGGCCGACTACATGAAAGTCGGCTTCACCGACCAGTGGCCGAGACTGTACGACCTGGCCATCGAGATCTTCCACGGCGCGCGGATGCACGAGCGGGCCTTCGAGGCTGCCGAGCAGGGGCGGGCACGGGCCTTCGTGGACTTGCTGGCCACGCGGGAGTTTCTGAAAGGCGCCAACCCGGATCTGAAGAGCCTCGCATCGGTGGGCCCGTTCACCGCGCGGCAGATGACGGAACAAGTGGAGCGGATTGGCTCGACGCTGCTGGCATACTGGGTTGGCGAGGAGGCGACCTATCTGTGGGTTTTCGGGCCGGAGGCGGCGGTTCGAGGCTTCCGGATCCCGGCTTCCCGGGAGCGCCTGCGGCGCCTGGCGGCGGATGCCAGCGACAAAAACAAGCTGGACCGCAAGGAGAGCTTTCGCGAGCTGTACCGGCTGCTGGTCGAGCCGGCGCGGAGCCTTTTGCCGAAGCGAGAAGGCAGCCTGCTGACCATCGTGCCGCAGGGGCCGCTGTTTCAGGTTTCGTTCGCGGCGCTCGCGGATGGGCGCGGGCGCTATCTGGCCGAGGATTACGCCCTGCACTACGTCCCGGCGGGCGCGGTGCTGGCCTTCACGGGGCGACAGAAGCGGCCGGAGCAGGCTCGGGCGTCCGCATACCTGGTGATTGCCGACCCGGCCTCGGCGCCTCCTTTGCCGGATGGCCAGCCGATGCCGCGGCTGCCGGGCGCCCGGCGGGAAGCCGAGGCGGTGATGGGCCTGGCGGCCGGCTCCGCGAGCACGCTGCTGGCGGGGCTGGAAGCCGGGCCGGACCATGTGCGCCGGATGGCGGCGGGGAAGCGGGTCCTGCATTTCGCTACCCACAGCATCATCCGCGATGACCGCCCGATGGAATCCTTCCTGGCGCTGGAGGGCGGCAAGCTGACGGCACAGGAGGTGTACCAGCTCCCGCTGGATGCCGACCTGGTTTTCCTCAGTGCTTGCCGCACGGGGCTGGGCCGCATCTCCGGCGACGGGATTGTCGGGCTCACGCGGGCGTTCTTTTACGCCGGCGCGCCCTCGGTGGTGGCCACGCTCGGAGAAATCGCCGATGTCCCCACGGTGCGGCTGGTCGAGGAGTTCTATCGCCGCTTCCGAGAGAGTGGAAACAAGAGCGCCGCGCTGCGTGCGGCCCAGCTTCAGTTGCTCTCGGAACTGCGCCAGGGCAAGGTGAAGGCGGGTTCGATTACTCTGTCGGAGCACCCGGTATTCTGGGCGAATTTTGTGCTGCAGGGGGAGCCGTAGGCCAGGCACAGTCAGAATAGCGTCCCCTGGTCGCGGCCTGCCACCTTATCTTGCCGCTGATGAACTCGGCGGCCACCAGGCCCTGGTTGCTGGAGCCGTACCGGTAATCGCCCATCAGCACCGCTCCGCCGTTGCTGGTGGGCAGCCCCCGTTCGCCGCGCAGGCTCTTCCGCCAGCGGATCTTTCCGGTGGCTGTCTCCAGGCAGGCCAGATCGCCATCGGAGCTGAGCGCACAGAGAAGATCTCCGTCCACGGTGGGCGTGGACCTCGCCATCGGGTAGGAGGGCTGCTGGTTGGGGTTTCCGACCTTCCGAGCCGCGCCGGCCACAATGGTTTGCCGTCCTCAGACGACAGCGCCTGCACGAACTCGTTCTCCAGCCACCGGTTGCTCAGCAGAAAGATCCGCGCGCCGGCCACCGCCGGCGTTGCGTAGCCCTTTTCATGGGCGCCTCCGCTGGCGTGCTTGTCAGGTCATTTCACCGTGAGGGGGACCGAAGCGATCGTGTTCTCCCACTCCAACTGGAGCTTGCCGGCGTTGCTTGCCGTACTGCTGAGCGTCATTTTGTACGTTTCAATCAGCGCCGGCGGCTTGCTCATGTTCATCCTGACGCGGCCCAGATCCATGCCCTGGTTGTACGTCATGCCCCACTGGCCGGTCTGCTTGTTGATGATGAGCTGCCACGGGTCGGTGTTGGCCAGGACGAAGATCGTGTAATCGCCTTTCGGCACGCTGAGCCCGCTGATGTCCAGATCGGCATCGGTGTGAAAAGCGGTAGCGGCGTTGGCGCCCGCCCGCCAGACCGGATATGTCGGGTCCTGCGAGACTCTGCCGCCTTCTCCGAAGATCTTGCGGCCGCGCACCGACGGCGCCGAGTACTTGATCGTGAGCGTCTTGCCGCCGAAGGAAATGGATGTCTCAGCGGGCGGGCTCGCGGGCTGCTTCTTGCCCTGCTGTTGCGCGAAAAGAAGACTCCCGGCGCCGATGGCGAGCGCGCCGAATATCAAAACGGACTTCCTCATTCTTTCTTCTCCTGGATGGGTTTGGCGGGTTTGGTGACCCCCCTCGACGAGCCTACTACCAAACGAGGCGTTGCGCCAGTGGAGTGGCTCCGGCGTCTCCAGCGTGCCGCCGTCCTTCCCGGCCCGCGCGGCCACCTGGCGCTCGCTCACTCCCCCAGGATGCAAACATCTTTCAGATTGCGATAGTCCTCGCCGTAATCGAGGCCGTAGCCCACGACGAAGGCGTCGGGAATCCTGAAGCCCACATAGTGCACCTCCACCGGCCGGACGCGGCGCTCGGGCTTGTCGAGCAGGGTGGCGATGCGAATGGACTTGGGCTTGCGCTGCTCGAGCACGTGCACCAGGTAGCTCAGCGTCAGACCGCTGTCAAGGATGTCTTCCACCACCAGGATGTCGTAGTCTTCGATCGAGGTGTCAAGGTCTTTTGTCAGCTTGACCTCGCCCGACGAGCTCTTTCCTTTTCCATAGCTGGAGATGCCGATAAAGTCGATGCGCACCGGATGGGTGACGGCGCGCGCCAGATCCCCGAGAAAGAGAGCGGCGCCCTTCAGCACGCAGATCATGTAGAGCGGCCCGTGTCCGCGGTAATCCTCATCGATCTGTGCGGCCAGTTCCCGGATGCGCGTCTGGATCTGCTGGGAGCTGATCAACACGGACAGCCTGGCGCCTGTCATATGCGTAGCATTTGAGTATACGGGAAGCGCAAAGGCCGCGCCCCGCGGCGCCAAGCCGTTGAGGAACACCGGAGTGTTTCTGCCGCGGGCGCGGTCCGTTTTGCGCGTGTTCCTTAGCTTAGAAGAAGCGGGCGTCAGTCCGC
>JACQDF010000366.1 GCA_016201205.1 Acidobacteriota bacterium | reverse complement strand
GGAAGATCGGTAATTGCAACTGTGCCATGGTGAGTCTTCAGTGTTGCTCGCCCACGACCTCTTCGCCAACCCTCGCCCCTCCAGGCTCATTCCACTTTCCGGTTTCTAAAGAAAACTCCCACCCAGATCAGGATGTCTGAGATTACGGCGCGCATCGGCGATATCGAGGTGAGCGTGCCGGAAGGGCGATATGACGTGGATGCGCGGGTAAGGATCGGCGATCTCGACAGCGACTTCGGGCGAGTGAGGGGGAAGGCGCTGATCGGGGCGGTCGCGTATCCGGATTGCTGCCAGCCCACGCCTGGCGACGCAAAGCGATTGTATGTGCGGCTGGGGATCGGAGACATCCGCATCCGAAAAATGACAGCCGCGCGAGCTGCTGTGAAATAATGGCGGGCTGAGCAAAGGGGAAAAACATGGGGAAGCCTGTCGTGCAGTGGCGGATTGTGTCGCTGAACCCGGACGCGCATGCCACGTTTTACAGCAAGCTGTTTGACTGGACGGTGAGCACGGACAATGCGCTTGGAGATCGCAACGTGGACACGGGCAGCGAGCGGGGCATCCCGGGCGGGTTCTGGCAGGCGTCACCGGAGTCCATCCCGTTCGTGCAGCTCTTCGTGGAAGTGGATGACATGGAAGCGTGCATACGGCAGGCGACGGAGATGGGCGCAGCGATGGCGGTTCCACCGCAGCGTCTGCCGGCGGGTGAGCAGTTGGCGGTGCTGGTCGATCCGGAGGGAATGCCGTTTGCGATTTACCGGCCGGCGTAGCGTGACCGGTTTTCACCTCAGGTGTACGGGTTGTGTGAAGGCGCCGTTGCCGGCCGAATCCCAGGCGGCAAAGCGGACCCATTTCTTACCCTTCGCATCGAAGGGGATGCGGAACTTGTGCGCGCCGTGAGGCCCTTGATTGGCAGCGGAAAGGATCTGGCGGTCCACCTTGGTTCCGTCGCCCCAAACCAGCTCGACAAACTCGAGCGGAAAGGTCCACTCCACCTCGGCGGTGATGGCCGAACCCTCGACGGCGGAGTTGCGGATCAGGACTTCGCCGGAAGTGACGAAGAAAGCGCCGGCGCGCATCGATCGGAGAATCGGGCTCCAGTCCTGGTCAAAGCGCGGCAGCCGGTCGAGCTTCACGTAGTTGACAATGAGGTGAGAGAAGGTGTCGTCCTCGGGATACTTTGCGTACGTGTCGCCCTCGGCGATCATGTACTTCGGCGCTCCCCAGTTATTCATGTCATCGAGGGTCCCAAAGCAGCGCGCCTCGCAGAGGCGCTTTTCGGAAAGATCCACGGGCAGCGACTGGTAAGAGCCGCCGAGATACCGGTCGCTGAGGAAGTGCCCGGTGTTGCGGATGGCGTCGGGATAGCCGCTCGAGCCCTTGGTGCGCGGATGCGCCTGCCACACCAGCCCTGCTTCCGCCTGGAGCATGGTGAGCTCTTCGCCGGCATTGCCGACGTGGTAGACCTTGCCGTATTGCGGATGCTGCTCGAGGAAGGACTGGCCCTCTCTGCGCACGTGCGACCAGTAGACAGGCCTGGGAAAGACCATGGTGTAGTGGCCGCCGAAAAAGGCGTCGGGCTCCTCGCCGGGCATGATCAAAAAATCGGAATCCGAGAAGCGGCGGCAGCCTTCAAAGTAAGTGTGCTGGTCTTTCACCCGCAACGGGCCGGCGTCGCCGGGATGTCCATCGCCGTGGAAATCGCTCATCATGGCGATGTTGATGCCGAGCGCGCGGAAAACAGGCCGCCAGAACGGCTCGACGTCGAGGCTGCCTGCGTCCTGAAGGAATTCGTTGAAATGCGTATGGAAGTGGCTGACGGCCACCTTGTATCCGGGTAACTCCTTGAAGCGATCGTCGTGGGTGTACGCCATGACCGCCCGTTGGGTGGCCTGGCCGTCCTCGGCGCTGAGGTAGTAATAGACGGGCATGCGCTGCCAGGCGCCTGGCGGAGCGTTGTAAAGAGCGAAGTTGCCCATGGCGAATCCGCGTGACTGGTCGAGACGCCGCTTCCAGACTTCGTCGGAAACACCGTAGGGCGCGTACATCTCTTCGCGGTCGCCATGACGCACTCCGATCGAGAAGCTGCCGGCGTCATCCTTCCGGTACCAGACGTAACCGAGGTTGCGCTCGATTTCGCGGGCGAAGAAAAACTTGTGCGAGGGCGGGAAAAAGGCGAGCGAGCCCTGAGCGGTCTCGACGAGCGCGAGGCGGTTGCGGGCGCGCAACGCGACCGGGTCATTGTTGGGCGCGCCCCCGAATTCGTATTTCTGCCAGGCGCGGGCGACATCGCGCCAGATCACACGTTTTGCCGGGCCGGTCTGAAAGCCTTTGAGCCCGGCGGCGTATTTATAGGCCACCGACGGCTCGTCCGTCCTGGCGACGGCTTCCTGGCGCAGGAGGTTGGAGCCGCGATACACGGTGAAGGCCAGCCGGCCGGAGAAGATGCCCATCGAGAGGCCAGGGAAGGTGACTTCGAGGCGCGAGCCGTCGGTTTTCACTTCGCAGGCGGATGTGCTGTAGGAGGCGGCGCCGATGCGGATTTCCTCCGGCTTGCGCGGCAGGCCGGGATTGGTATTGCCGCGGCCAGGGACAATCAGCGGGGCGTCCCAGAACACGTTCCACTTTTCACGCTCGATGCGCTCCGGGGTGGCGAGCCCGAGTTCCTTGAGCGGGCTGAGCTGCTGGTTCGAGATGCGGCGCACGCCGCTGGTGACGGTGAACTCCGGCTTGAGGTTCAAGCCAAGCACAACCCAGGCTCCGGAGCCCTTGCGGGCGGCAAGCTCGCGGATCAACGGCGCCCGGTTGTCAATGGCGAAGACGGCGCGGAGCTGATGCTCGCGCTCGCCCTGCCACTCGATGCGCAGGGCGTCGCCGGCGGTCTGCGCGCGAAGCCCGGGCTGTTCCCGGTAGTCGGTAAGGGTGCAGTCGAAGGCGCCTTCCACCAGCGCGGGCAACAGGGCAAGGGACAGGAACGCTGCAAATGGTCTCATAGGTGCTCAACATTCTATCCTGAAAACACATGCAAACTGCGACCCTGGCCTCCTCGGCGCTGGCGGTGCCATATTCACGCATCCGCGAGCTGGGCGAGCTGGCGATCAAGATGGACGCAAGCACCAGCGATCCGAACGACAAAGTGGTGCGATTGTACTTCGGGGAATCGAACGTCCCGACGCCGGAGTTCATCAAGCGGGCCGCGCAGAAGGCAATGGCCGACGGCCACACCTTCTATACGTCAAACGCCGGGATGCTCACGACGCGGCAGGCGCTGGCGCGCTACTACCAGCAGACGCACGGGGTTGCGCTCGATCCGGAGACGCAGATCGTAGTCACCACGTCCGGTGTGCAGGCGTTGAACGTGGCGCTGCGGTGCCTGCTCAACCCGGGCGATGAGGCGATTGTGCTGACGCCGGTCTGGCCGAACGGCTCGGCGATCATCCAGATGGCGAATGCCACCGTGCGGCAGATCGCGCATCCGCTGTGCGGGGGCCGCTACGGCATCGATTTCGAGGCGATCGAAGAGGCGATCAACGACCGGACGCGAGTGATCCTGTACACATCGCCGTCGAATCCGCTCGGCTGGGTGGCGGCGAGTGCGGATCAGGACCGGCTGCTCGAGATCTGCCGTGAGCACGGATTATGGCTGATGGCGGATGAGGTGTACGAACGGCTCTACTATGCGGGGCCGAAGCTTGGCGAGGCTGTCCCCACGATCCTGAAAAAGACGTCCCAGGACGACGCCGTCGTTGTCATCCAGTCGTTTTCGAAAACCTGGTGCATGACGGGGTGGCGTGTCGGCTGGATGATCGCACGGCCGGATTTGGCCCGGAGGGCGGCCCAGTTGAACGAATTCATCGTATCGTGCGCGCCTGCCTTTGCCCAGCGCGCGGCGGAGACCGCCCTCTTATGGGGCGAGTCCTCGGTCCTGGAAATGCTCGCCCGGCTCAAGGAGAATCGCGACTACTGCATGGCCGCGCTGGCGGGAATGCCTGGCGTTCAAGTTCCCCGGCCGGACGGCGCCTTCTATCTGTTTCCTTGTATTGACGGGCTAACGGATTCCTTCGAGTTCTGCAAGCGGCTGCTGCTGGAGACGAAAGTAGGCCTCGCGCCCGGCGTGGCGTTCGGCGCCGGCGGAGAGGGATCCATCCGCATCTGCTACGCGGCGGAAAAGCCGTTGCTCGATAAGGCGATGGAACGGCTGGCTGGCTTCCTCGCCGCGTGGCGATAAGTTTCTTCCAGGCGCAATCCACCTACGCCCCTCTCTTCGTATGAAGAGGTGAGATTTTCGAAAACCGAACGAGGCCTCGACTGAGCGTCGTGCGCCCGATTCAAACAAAAGGAGTGGAGTCAGACTATGCGGACAGTACAATCGGTCGTCGCAGCGGGGATGGCGCTCATCATGGGATTGCCGGCCTGCCTTCCGGCCGCCAATCACCGCGAAGCGCCGATCACGGCGCTGGATCACAAGGCGGATATCACGGACGTGTATGCGTTTGTTTCCTATGGTCCCAATCAAAGGCAGAATCAGCAGCCGGAGAAGGTGACCTTCCTCATGTGCGTCGACCCGTTCCTCGAGCCGGCGAACGGGCCGAACTATTTCCCTTTCGACGATGGGATTGCCTACGAGATCAAGATCGACAACGATCATGACGGCATCGAGAACATCGTTTTCCAATTCCAGTTCCAGACCGAGCAGCGTCTGCCGGGTGTGTTTACCGCGATGGCAGGAGCGGGGGACGGCATCGCCGCGCCTGCGAACTCGCCGCCGCCGGTTCGTCCGGGCACGCCGCTGATTCCGCCCAGAATCAATTCGTTTGATTCGCCGGGCCTGGGTCTGCGCCAGCGCTACACGGTCACAATGATCAAGAACAGCGCCGGCCAGCGGCTGCGAAGCGCCGACGGTCGTGAGTTGTACGCCGTGCCCGCCAACGCAGGTCCGCGCACGATGGATTACGAAGCCCTTTACAAGCAGGGCATCTACACGACTTCGGAAGGCATCAAGGTGTTCGCCGGAACGACGGACGATGCATTCTGGATCGACCTGGGGGCGGCGTTTGACACGTTGAATCTGCGCACCCTCGGCAGCGGCGTTCCCGGCGTTCTCACGGATGAAGAAGATCGCGCCAGGCGCAACTTCGCCTCGGACACCGTTTCCGGTTATGCCGTGAATACGATCGCGATCGAAGTGCCGATCGAGCTGCTGACCAGCACGGGCCGCCGCGAGCCGGCCACGACGCCGGCGGCGACCATCGGCATGTGGGCGACGACGAGCCGCCCGATGACGACCGTGCGGCGTTCCTTAGACCCACTCGAAACGTCTGGCGAGATCCGCCAGGTGCAGCGGATGGGCAACCCGCTGTTCAACGAGCTGATCATCGGAACGGGCTCGAAGGATCGCTTCAGCATGGACCAGCCGCGCAACGACTCGCAGTTTGCTGATTTCGCGCTGGATCCACTGATCGCCCGGCTGGTGAATGCAGCGACGGGCGGCGTGGTCGAGATTCCGCGGCCGCCGCGCACGGACTTGCTTCCGCTGGTGACCTACGCTCCCCCGATTGCCGCCCGCGGCACTCCGCCGGGACCTGTGGCGGACATCCTGCGGCTGAACACAGGAGTCCCGGCAACACCGCCCGACATGGCGAACCGCCTGGGCCTGATCGGAGGCGATCCGGCCGGCTTCCCGAACGGACGCCGTCTGATGGATGACGTGGTGGACATCGCGTTGCGCGTCGTGGTGGGCGGCGTGTTGGTGGACGGTTTCAACAAGTTCCCCAACAACCGTCTGGGTGATGGCGTGAACGTCGATGACCAGGCTTACTACCCCGAGTTTCCGTTCGTCGGCTACTGCCCAAGCGGCCGTGACCGCCGGCATATCGATCCGGGCGAGCCGGGCGGCGGGCCGGTGAGGTAGGCCGCCGGGAGGGCTGAGGATGATGATCTGGCTGCTGTCGCTCACACTGCAACTGGCCGCCTCGACGGAGGAGACTCAGCCCTCCGTAAACGTGGTGCGGCAATATGATTCGATTCACACGCTGTTAGGCCGGTATCGCTTCACAGGCGAGCCGGCCTTGCTTTCCATGGCAAGGAAGCTGCTTGAATCAGCACGCCGGCAGTCGCCGGAAGACTTCGGTGCGAAAAAGATGGAGGCGTTTGCCACCCTGCTCGAAGGGAAATACGATCGGGCCGTGGAGCTGGCCTTGCCCTTGAACCGCAGGAATCCGGACGACGTCGAGATCTATGGCTACCTGGTGGACTCGTATGTGAAGCTTGGCCGGATGGAGGAAGCCGAGCGCCAGGCGAACTGGATGCTGCGCCTGCGGCCGCAGCACCGCGAATCGATGCGGCGCGCCGCCGAGCTGCGCGAACTCGTCGGCGATGCCGACGGAGCGGTGATCATGCTGAATGACATGTACCGCTTGATGCCGGAGTCGGAGGCGTTGGAGCGCGCCTGGGTGCTGGGCAAGCTCTCGCACTTGACGCTGCGCTCGAATCCGAAGCGGGCGGAACAACTGGCGCGGAAGGCGCTCGAGATCGCTCCCAAGTCGCTGGAAGGCAGGAGGGCTCTCGACCAGCTCCAGCCGGACGCGCCCAACCGCAAGCTCCAGGTGCAGCTTGCACGGGAATATCTCGAACGGATGCGGCAGACAACGGATTACGGCTATGCCGATCGCGCGCAGAAGATCCTCGAGAAAGTGCTGGCGGAGGAGCCCGAGAACTACGAAGCACTGTCCGTGCAGAACCAGGTGGACCTGTTCCGCCACGAGTTTGCGAAAGTGGCTGCCCGCTCGAAGAGACTCGCCGCCATCAGACCGGGTGATCCGGTGAACTGGGCCATGCTGGGGGATGCGTGGATGGAAACGGGTGAGTACGACCGGGCAGCCGGCGCCTACCAGCAGATGGTGAACCTGAGCGCGGGTCTGATGAGCTGGAACCGCATCGGCTGGCATCGTTTCATCACCGGGGATCTGGAAGGCGCCGTCGAGATGATGGCCAAGGCGGTGCGCGCGGGGCGTCCGGGACACGAGAACACCGCCTGGTGCCTGGTGGAGCTCGGGAATCTGTACTGGAAGTCGGGCCGGCTCGAGCAGGCAGAGGCGGCATTCCGGTCGGCTCTCGAGAACTTTGCCCGGATGCATTCGGCTCATGCCGGACTGGGTCATGTCTACGAGGCGCAAGGCAAGACGCAGCAAGCCATCGCCAGCTTCCTGAAGGCGCAGGCGATCGCGCCGATGGTCGAGTATGCGGGTGCGCTTGCGGAGCTCTACGAAGGCATCGGAAAGCGGGAAGAGGCGCGCAAGCAATGGGCGACAATCGACGTGATCGCAAGAATGGAGGCTGCCTCGGGCCAGAAGGCCAACCGCCAGCTTGCTCTAATCTACGCCGATCACAAGCGCAATCTGGAAGAAGCGCTGGAAGCCGCCGAAGCCGATCTCACGGTGCGCAAGGACGTCTACACCTGGGATGCCTATGCGTGGGTCCTGTTCCGTCAGGGCCGGCTGGAAGATGCGGCCAAGGCCTCCGCGAATGCGCTTCGCGCCGGCACGCCGGAGCCGCTGTTCTTCTACCACGCGGGAATGATTGCCAAAGCACAGGGCGACCAAGAGCGGGCAGGGCAACTGCTGGACAGGGTGCGGGCGTTGAATCCGTACTTTGCCAAGAGGGGATTTGCGGAGTCAGCGGCAGGGACCCGAACCGGGTCCGCGAGGCATTCAGCCGCCAAAGAAGCGGTTCAGTAAGACGACGGCGAGCGCGATCAACGCGATCCAGAGTGCTTCCACGCTTTCATTGTAACGCGCGCCGGGCGCCGCAATCTGCGGGATGAACCTGCCTCTTTCTCCCGGCGTTTGCCGGGTACTGTAACCTGCCTATAATCTGATAGCATCTCTTACAGGTTATGTACTCGAGACGAGATTTCGGAAAACTCGCCCTGGCAGGGGTTCCGCTTTCGGCGGCGCTTGCCAAGATCAACTCCAGGATCGGCGGTGTACGCATCGGCGTCCAGTCATACAGCTTCCGCACGATGTCGCTGGAAGAAGCCATCAAGGCCATGGCCGAGGCCGGCATCGGCGACTGCGAATTGTTCTCCGGCCACGTCGAGCCCCGGCCCGCTGGTGGCTTCTTCGGCGGCGGCGCACCGGGCGGCGGAAAGAAAGGGGGCGGCAAGGGGGCTCCGGACCCGGCGGCTCGGGCGGCTGCCCGCGAGGAAGCCCGCAAGTGGCGTCTCAGCGTGCCGCTCGATCACTTCAAAGGCATTCGCAAGAAGTTCGACGACGCGGGCATCACGCTGCACGCCTACAACCTCAGCTTCCGCGAGGACTTCACCGACGAGGAGATCGATCGCGGTTTCCTGATGGCCAAGGCGCTCGGCGTCAAGGTGATCACCGCCTCCTCGAACCTGGAGGCGGTCAAACGGGTAGCCCCGTTTGCCGACAAGCATAAGATCACGGTCGCCATGCATGGCCATTCCAACGTCAAAGACCCCAATGAATTTGCCACTCCGGAAAGCTTCGCCAAAGCGATGGCGCTCTCCAGGCACTTCGGCGTGAACCTGGACATCGGCCATTTCTTCGCGGCCGGCTTTGATCCGGTCGAGTACATCCAGGCTCACCACGACCGGATCACCAATCTGCACCTGAAGGATCGCAAGAAGAACCAGGGCGACAACGTGCCGTGGGGAGAGGGCGACACGCCGATCAAGCAGGTTCTCCGGCTGATGAAGGAGAAGAAGTATTCCTTCCCGGCGAACATCGAGTACGAGTACAGAGGGGCGGAAGGCCCGGTGGCTGAAGTGAAGAAGTGCCTCCAGTATTGCAAAGACGCTCTGTCCTGAGAAACGAGGAACTATGGAACAAGATCGCATCTCGAGACGCTATTTTTTCTACGGCTCCCTGCTGGCCGGCGCGGTTCCGGCGGGAGGATTCGGCAGCATGCCGTCGCTGAAGCTGCTGGGCCACAAATCGCCCAATGAGAAGCTGAACATCGCGGCCATCGGCGCCGGCGGCCGCGGCGCCACCGACATCGCCGGCTGCTCGGCGGAGAACATCGTGGCGCTGGCCGACGTGGACTCCAGGAGTGCGGAGCGCACATTCCAGACATATGAGAAGGCCGCCAGGTACAGCGACTTCCGCAAGATGCTCGACAAGGAGGGCAGGAACATCGACGCGGTCATCGTGGCCACTCCGGATCACATGCACGCCACCGCTGCCATGTGGGCGATGGAGCGTGGAAAGCACGTCTACGTTGAGAAGCCGCTGACCCGAACCATCTGGGAGGCGCGTCTGCTCACCGAGGCGGCGGCGAAATACAAAGTCGCCACCCAAATGGGCAACCAGGGTTATTCCAACGAAGGAGCACGCATTGCCGCCGAGATCCTCTGGTCCGGCGAGCTCGGCAATGTAACCGAAGTGCACGCCTGGACGAACCGCCCCATCTGGCCGCAGGGCATGGACACGCTGCCGGCGGAGGAGACGGTTCCGGACACATTGGACTGGGATCTCTGGCTCGGGCCCGCGAGCATGAGGCCCTACAGCGCGGCCTACGCTCCGTTCAAATGGCGCGGCTGGTTCGATTTCGGCTGCGGGGCGCTCGGGGACATGGCTTGCCATATCCTCGGCGCGCCGAACATGGCGCTGATGCTCGGCGCCCCGACCAGCGTCGAGGTGATCAGGCAAGAGGGCAAGAATCCCTATACATTCCCGAAGAAATCGGTCACGAGGTTTGACTTCCCTGCTCGCGGCTCCATGCCCGCGTTGAAGCTTTTCTGGTACGATGCCGCGACTGGGGCTGCGTACAGGCCGCCGGACATTGCGGAAAGTGAGCCGCTGATCGGGGGTCAGGGAGCGTTTGGAGGCGGATTCGGCGGTGGCGCGGGTTTCGGCGGTCCTGGCGGTCCCGGAGGAGGCGGAGGCCGGCGCGGGGGCGGTCCTGCCCCGGGGGGCGGTCCTACCCCGAGCGGCGGTCCTGCCCCGAGCGGCGGTCCTGCCCCGAGCGGCGGTCCTGCCCCGAGCGGCGGTCCTGCTCCCGGTGGCGCTCCAGGCGGCCCCGGACGAGCCGGCGGCGGCGGTGGCTTCAACCCGTCCAGCAACGGTGTTGTCTTCATCGGCGACAAGGGCATCCTGACCACCGATACCTACGGCGGAAGCACACGCCTTGTACCGCAGGAGCGGATGAAAGATTATAAGCTTCCTCCGCAGTACCTCACCCGGTCTCCCGGCCACTACCGCGACTGGATCCGGGCCTGCAAAGGCGGCGAGCGCTCCTGCTCGGACTTCAGCGTCGCCGGGCCGTTGACCGAGTGGATCCTGCTCGGCGCACTGGCGCTGCACTTTGAAGGGAGGCTCGACTGGGACAGCGCGAAGATGAAGGTCACCAACGTCGCCGAAGCGAATCATTTCATCAAGCCGAAGTTCCGCAAGGGCTGGCAGATCGGCTGATCGCGCGCTCGCAACAGAGCGTACTCCGCTCCTGTGCCGCAACAAGCGCCTAACCGGCGGCTGCGCTCATCACCTGCAATTCGTCCGGCGGTTTGGTTTCCGGCAGCAGCCAGCGTGCTTCTTCAAAGCCGATGTACTTGAGGATGCGGATCTCGTCATCCGGGCCGGCGAGCAGATCGCCGATGGCGAGCGGCTGCCCTGTCTTGTTCAGCGCACTCCAGGCGGTGTACACCGAGGCGGCCTCCACTGCTCCGGCTTCTTCGTACTCTTTCGGCTTCACCAGGGTGGCGCCGGAGGTGTGAGGCGCCCAGCGGAAGCGCTGGCGGTCGTTTTCCTTCATGCGAAAAATGCGGTAGAGGGGCATAGAAGCACGATTATCGCTTAAAACATTCCAGAAAGGAAATGTTTCCACCGGCCACAGCCGCCCCCGCGTCCTCGCGGCCCTGGCTGATCCAATCCTCAATGCCGGCGCGCTGCCAGAGCATGGCCGTCTTCCAGTCTCCCAACGGCCTGGCGGGGCTGAGGATGAGGGTGTCGTTCTGGTCCGGTTTGCGCTGTCCGGTTCGCGCCAGCCTCAGGGTTTTGAGCGCCGCGCGGACCGGCAGGGGCATGCGCGGCATCACATGCAGCCCGATCACGTGCGTTGCATGACAGCGGACCGCGGCCCACAAGGGGAGCGCGCCCAGCAAGCCGCCGTCGGTATAGAGGACGCGGTCAATGCGCTGCTGCGGCAGCAGGCCGATCAGCGCACAGGAAGCCGCCAGGTGCCGCCAGTGCACGTGCCGGCCCTCGATCATGCGCGGATGGAGCCGCAGCAGATCGGTGACCACAGCATGGTATTCCATCCTGGGCTGAAAAGCAGCGTGAAGCTCGCGAATCCAGCCTTCGATCTGGGAGAACTCGAGCAGCCCGTCGAGCGGGTTCAGCGGCAGGCGAAATCTCAAGCGGCCCCGCCGGGCGGCTTCGATCCAGCGGCGTGCCAGATCCTCGGGACTCGCGCCGCCGGCGATCGCCCAGCCGTTCAGCGCGCCGATCGAGGCGCCAATGATGACATCGAACTCGACATGCTGCCGCAGCACGCTCCAGGCGCCCACTTGCCAGGCGCCGAACAGACCGCCGCCGCTCAGCACCAGCGCGCGCTTCATGCACTGTTCATTCTACGCGGGCTGGTCGAGTAAAATCTCTATTTGCCGCCTCCTTGCGTGACCGTGGTGATTCCGACCCTCGAGGCGGGGCCTCTGTTAAGGGAATGCGTGTGCTCTCTGGAACGCCAGACATGGCGGGACTTTGAAATCGTGATCGTCGACAACAGCGGGAAAGGACTGGTTCGGCGGGACACGCAGATCGCGGTTGAGATGCAGGTGATTGAAAACGGAGAAAACGCCGGATTCGGAGGCGCGATCAACCAGGCCGTTGCGCGCTCGGGGTCGCCGTATGTCGCCGTCCTGAACGACGATGCGTCGGCGGACGCCGGCTGGCTCGAGGCTCTGGTCCGGGCGATGGAAGCCCGCAGCCAGGCCGGCATGTGCGCCAGCCGCGTGATGCTGGCCGGGCAGGACGTGCTCGATTCGGCGGGCATGCTGCTCTGCGGCGACGGAAGCAGCAAACAGCGCGGTCACGGGCAGCCGCCGGAGCAGTATCCGGAGGCAACTGAGGCGCTCTTTCCCAGCGGCTCGGCGGCCATGTACCGGCGGGCGATGCTCGACGAAGTGGGAGGATTCGACGAGCGATTTTTTCTTTATTGCGAGGACACCGACCTTGGGCTGCGCGGGGTGTGGGCGGGATGGCGCTGCCTGTACGAGCCGCGGGCGGTTGTTCATCACCACTACTCGAAGACGGCGGGCCGGGCATCGCCGCTGAAAGCGTACCTGGTAGAGCGCAACCGGCTGTTCGTGCTGGTGAAGAACTTCCCGGTGTCGATGCTGGTACGCGCGCCTGTTGTGACGGCGGCGCGCTACTTCTGGCACGTGGTTGCGCTGGCGACCGGAAAAGGCGCCGCCGCCGGTTTCCGCCAGCAAGGCAATTCCGGGATGCGGCTGGTGTGGATTGCGCTCCACGCTCATCTGGCCCTCTTCAGGCATATGCGGCGGCTGCTGGCTCAGCGGCGGGAGATTCGAAGAAAGGCGCGGATTTCCGCGACGGAGTTTTGCCGCCTCGTCCGCCGGCACTCGATCTCCGCCAGGCAGGTGGCCGCGCTGTGAAAGAAGCGAAGGGAGCGGGCGCGCTGATGATCATCGTCCCGGCGCTGAATGAGGAAGCCGCTGTCGGGCAAGTGGTGCGCGAGATCCAGGAAGTGATGCCGGCCGTGCCGGTGCTGGTGATTGACGACTGCTCGACGGACGCTACGGCGGCCGTGGCCCGGTTCGCGGGCGCTGAAGTGCTGTCGCTGCCTTTCCACCTGGGGCTCGGCGGCTGCGTACAGTCGGGTTACCGGCTCGCCTTCGAGCTCGGCTATGACTACGTGATCCGCGTCGACGGCGACGGGCAGCACAATCCGCGGGACATTCCCCGCATTCTGGCCGCGCTCGCTGAGTCGGGCTGCCAGATGGTGATCGGGTCGCGCTTCGTGGATCCGGGCCAGAAATACACAAGCTGGGTGCGCGCGTGGGGAATCCGCTTCTTCCGGACGATCTTGTGGCCGATTCTGGGCCAGAAGGTGTACGATCCCACCAGCGGGTTTGTGGGTGTGAACCGGGAAGCGCTGGCGGTGTTCAGCCGCAGTTTTCCCCTCGAGTATCCGGAGATTGAAGCGCTGGTGGTGTTACAGCGCCGCGCGTTCCGTTTTGTCGAGGTGCCGTGCCAGGTGCGTCCGCGGCGCAGCGGCCAAAGCACCATCACGGCAATGAAATCGCTGTACTACATCGTGCACGTGCTTCTGGGCGTGCTGGTCAATATCCTGAAATTTGAGCCTCATCGCTGGCGAAGGTAAAGGAGGTGCGCAAATGGGCCGTTTGTCGAATGCGCTGACGTTATGCAGCGCCGGTTTGATTGTTGTGGTGCTGGCGTCGCTGAAGCGGGCGCATATTCGCGTCGAGTACTCGGTGAGCTGGCTGGCGGCCGCGGTCGTGCTGCTGGTGCTGTCCCGGTCGTCTGCGCTGATGCGATGGCTGGGTTGGACGCTGGGAGTGGAGGATCCGCCGCTGGCTCTGCTCATCACGGTGCTGGTTGTGTTTCTGTTCGTGTTCTACCACTTCTCGGTGATCGTCTCGAATCTCAAAGATGCGAATATCGCGCTGACGCAACGCATCGCCATTCTCGAGTATTATCTTCAGGCAAGGCATGAAGACCGCCAGGCGTAGGCCGCAGGCAGCGCCGGCGGGCGTGAAACAAGCGGAGTCCGGTTTCTCCCGCTGGCGGCTTGCCTTACTTGCAGCCGCGTTTTTCCTCACGCTCGAGGCGTACTGGCCGTCGGTCCAGGGGCCGTTCCTGTTCGACGACGAGTATCTTCCCTTCATGACCCCGGGCTTTGTCGAAAAAGGCGTGGTGGAGCTCACCGCGAGGCCTCTGTTGACCGCCGGGTTCTGGTTGAACGCGAAGCTTTTTGGCCTGGAGCCGTTTTCTTATCACCTGATCAACGTCCTGCTGCACTTTATCAACGGGGTGTTGATCTTCCTGGCTGTGCGCAAACTGCTCGAGATGGCCGAGGAACAGGTCGCGCGCCGGGAGTGGCTGGCGGCGCTCGCGGGAGCCGTTTTTCTCCTGCACCCGGTCCAGACGGAATCGGTCGCTTATGTGGCCGGCCGGTCCGAGAGCTTCAGCCTGTTGTTCTTTCTTTCCGCGTACAGCCTCTTTCTGTACAAGCGTCACGATGGCATCGGCTGGAACGCGGCCGCGGGTGTGCTTGGCTTGTTCTGCGCCGCGTTTCTGACCAAGGAGCACACGGCGGTGCTGCCGGCTTTGCTGGTGTGGACCGATGTCTTCTTCCGCGACGGCCGGCGGCCGCTGGACATGGTGAGGCGCAATTGGCGCCTGTACGTTCCGCTGGCGGTGGCGGCGGCGGCGGGCCTGGTTCTTGTGTGGCGAGTGCTCGTGATGTCGGCCACGGCGGGGTTCGCGATGAAAGAACTGCCCTGGCATCACTACTTCTTTACCCAGTGGCGCGCGCTGTGGGTGTACTTACGGCTGTTCGTGCTGCCCGTAGGCTTGAACGCCGATTACGACTTCGCGCTCTCGCGAGGACCGCTCGAGCATGGCGCCATCTTCGGTCTCATCGGCTTACTGATTCTGGCCGGTGCGGCCTGGCGGATGCGCAAGCGGTTTCCGCTGGCGTTGTTCGGGATGGTGGTGTTTCTGCTTCTGATCGCGCCGACATCGAGCATTGCGCCGATCAAGGATCCGGTCGCCGAACGGCGCCTTTATCTGCCGTTCCTCGGCCTGCTGTTGGCGCTGTGTGATCTGGCGCGGGCGTGGAAGACGACGGCCATGAGCAAGGCCGCGCTTGCGGCGGTGGTTCTGGCGGCGCTCTCATACGGGACATACGTACGAAGCGCGGTGTGGGCGGATCCCGTCCGGTTGTGGGAGGACACCATCGCGAAGTCGCCGGGCAACTCTCGTGCGCATTTCCAGCTCGCCATGTCCTACTACCACAACGAGCGGTGTCCGGAGGCGTTGAAGAAATTCGAGGACGCGGAGCGTACCGGAAAAAGAGACCACCGGCTTCTGGTGGACTGGGGTCTGGCCCATGACTGTCTCAACCAGTCCGATCAGGCGATGGCAAAGTTCCGGGAAGCGGCGGCGCTCGAAAATACGGCTCACGTCCACTCGCTGATCGGCATGATGCTGGCCAAGCAGAACAGGCTCGAGGAATCTCTCGCCGAGCTGAATGAAGCGGCAAAGCTGGACCCCGCCTTTGACATGACCTACGTCTATCGCGGCAATGTTTACCTGCTCCGCAAGGAGTGGGAGCAAGCGGGCGGCGATTACCGCAAGGCGCTGTCGCTCAACCCGCAGAACGAGGCGGCGCAACAGGGGCTGGCATCGCTGGCGAAGCAACGGGGAAGGGCGCGCTGACTCACTTATAGCGCCGTCCGTGCCATTCATCGCCACGGCAGGCCAGTACGTGGCGGCGCGGATCGCCTCCATCGGATCGACTCCCAGGCGGCTTACCCAGATGTCCAGTTCATTCCAGGTGGATTGGCTGTGCAACTTCATCGGGATGCCGCTGTCGGTGCCGATCAGGAGAGTGACGCCGGATTCGCGGAGCTGCTGGAACTTGCGCGCCAGGGTGGGGCGGCGGTTCGGGGTGATCTGAAAGTAAGCAAGGCGTTCCGGGCGGCGGATGGAAGCTTTGATATCGGCGATGATCTCAGGCGTCAGGCCTTCCTGCCAGGATGGATCATCGAGCTTCTCGGGGTTATCGCGAATGTATTCGTAGTTGAAGAGCCCTTCGATGGTGGGAGTCCAGAAGAGCGGGCCCGCATTGGAGCGCGCGGTGCGCTCGCGGATCATGTGGATGATGTCCGCCGGATATTCGGGTGCGGTGGCCAGGCCGGTGTGTTCGAAGACGTCAGCGCCGGCTTGAAGGCCGCGGCGGATCTCGTCCGGCCGGTGCGCGTGGGCCACCGCTTCGGCGCCGGGAGGGATCTGGACTTCGCCGACGCGGCCGATTTGCTTGATGCGCTCACCTTCGATGAGGATGACGCTGTCGCGCAGCGGGCGGCCGCCGTGGCCGTCGATGAGCGTGCCGCCGGCGAGGGCCTTCGTCGCGGGCTGGGCGTGCAGGGAAGCGGCGGAAATCGCCACCGAGAGAAGAGAGAGCCGGAAGCTGAAGCGGATCATCGTTCTTCAGTGTAGTTCCGCGCTCGATCGAGTTATCGCCCCGCAGCCGCGGCCCGCGCAACCTGCTCATGAGTGGCAAACCAGACCCCCGGTTTGGACTTCATATGCACCACCAGCCGCTCGAGGGCGGCCAGCCTCGACCGGTGCCCCGTTACGAACGGATGCATCGTCAGCAGAAACAGGGTCCGTTCCTCGTAGGCCATGTCGAACTCGGCTTTGTAGATCTCGAAGACGTCGCTGTCGGCCATGCGATGGTAGGCTGACGATGGCCGGTCATAACTGTAGTAGGTGAAGTCATCGAGAATCCATTCCACCGGCAGCTCGATGAGTCCGGAAGGTTTCCCCCCGGCGAGGATTTCGTACGGGCGGTCGTCGCCCATGAGACTGGAATCGTAAAGGAATCCCAGCTCGCGAATGATGGCCAGCGTCGCGGAGGTGAAGTCCCAGGACGGCGTGCGGATGCCGGCCGGCTTGCGCCCCAGCCGCTGGGTCCACCAATCGAAGGCGCGGCGCGTCAGGTCGCGCTCCTGCCCCGGCGACAATTCGGAGATGCGCTCGTGCACCCATCCATGGAGGCCGATTTCGTGCTTCAACTGCGATCGCAGGATGGCATCGACCGCGTCGGAATGCAATTGCCCGCTGACCGCGGGAATGAAGAAGGTCGCCGGGACGTGATGCTTCTCGAGCATCCGCAAAATGCGCGGCACTCCGACGCGAGGTCCGTACTCTCCGCGCGAGAGCGGCTGCGGTGAGAGGTAGCCGGAACGGAGGAAGCCCGTCTCGGCATCCATGTCGAAGGAAAGCGCGACGGCGACGCGTGACCCGCCAGGCCACTGCTTCGGGGTCAAATCGCGTCCGGCGCGCACGTTCCGGACAGTGGACTCGATACGCGCGTAGTCCCACTTCCAGACGGGCGGTGTGGATTGCGCCGAAAGCATTGCGTGGAGAGCGGCCAGCCAGAGGATCATGCAAGGAACTTAGCACGGATCGCCCTCAATACTCGATGCGGCTTCGCAGCTTGATGCCGGCCGGGTGCAAACCCTGGCGTGTTCACCCCGCACGTCCCCGGCGTCGAAAGGTTGGCGCTGCCGTGGATGCGGCACTGGCCACTGGCAACCGCTGGGGCACAGCAGGGCGTGGCGCCACGGGTCTTCGCCGCGGCGCTGAGTTCGGGTCTGCCGTTTTTCAGCAATACAGGCCTCACCTTTGTCGAGCGTTGTGCACAGCACAGGCAGTTCTCCGGGGCGGCGACGATACGGCCAAGTGGACGGCGGATACTCCAAGGCTGTCAGGCTCACCGGCTGCGAGGCACATTGCGTGCGGGGCGTGGGGAGCAAACGATCCGGCACTGGGAGATTCCTAGCAACAAGTGGGGCTGTCGTCGAGATCTTCTCAACTCTTCGTTGGGATATTGAATGCCATCACCGTGAGGGTCACCTCGCGGTTGGGATCATCAGGCTGACCGAAAACGTACCTGAACGTCGTCTCATCTGGCCGAGCAACCTCTCGCTTGCAATGAGGGTGCTTCGGAACCACGGCCGCAATGGTGTTCAGCACTGCTGTGAAGTTCTCATTGCGATTGAACACGAGGACCGCGGCTTTCGTGTCCCGCCAGCTTAAGTAGGAGAGCAGCTGGTCGATCGTAGCGAAGAAGTGCCTTCTCGCCCCTCCAGAACTTACACTCGGCAATGAACGCGTTGCGGCCCTCGGCTCGAATTAGGATGTCGGTCTTGCCCTGGTAATTGAACGTTTCCCCTGTCGCCTGGCCCTCGTACTGAGCGTTGAGCTGCACCAGGAAGTGGGTGCGCAAGTCCTCTTCGCCCATCTCGGAGAACGCACCGGGGCTCAGCTCCATGACACGGACCATATTCTTGAGAATGCCCAGGATGTCCTCATAGACCGACATGGGCAGCTCCGGTTCCGGCTTGAAGCTGCCGGCCTGAACCTTTGGCATTTCAATGCGCGCCTGCTTGCGCTGAATGGGGACCGCGTACGTCGCAGGCTGTCCGGAACGTCGCTGGATGGGGATTCCGAGTGAAGCGACCATGCCGGCGTTGCCCAGTAGTCGCTGCTTCCGCTTCTGAAACAGATTCGTGACCAGGGCCGGCAATGCCGCGTTGAACTGCTCCTCGGACTCGCGCAACGAGGCCAGGCACTCGTTCACCTCGGTCAGTGAGCGTTCATAGTCGCGCTTCAGGGCTGCGGCGTCGTTGTCCGTGCGCAGGAAATTGAAGCGGACCTCGTCCTTGGCTACCTCGCCCCGAGGCGGGCTGAGGCTGAACGTCTGCGGGCGCACGGAAAGAAAGTCGGCGTCACCTTCAAAGGGAATAACAACAGTCGTGATCGTCCCGGGGATTTCCACGCGCTCACCCTCGAACCCAGCGTAATCAAACCGGTGGCTCACATCAACGCGGGTCTCGCGCGGATCGATCGCATGAATCTGGTCCTCCAGCAGCACGGGCACGTTCAGGCGAAAGCGCGCCACCATAGTCGCAACACAGTCGGCTTCGCTGACCTTGAGCACGTAATCCGGGGCGAGTTCCTCGACGTCTTTCCGTACCGCCGCTTTCTGGCTTTCGAGGACGTCGAATATGTTGTACTTGCAGAAAAGAAGATCGTCGGCCATGTCGTCAGTTTAATCCGGAACATCATCGCCGTTAGGCGCTATAGAAGGAGAGTTGACCGCCAACATCGAGGTTCTCGGACATGTCTCCGTCCAAACAACTGAGCGATACCTTGGCTGCAAGCAGCGGATCAGCGGAGCCGTGAACGACCGCATTGGCTCAGTGGAAGGATTGCCGATACGCATAAGGATCGGGCCGTACAATGCGGGAGCGAAACCCGCCTATCGTGTGAAAGAATGTGGTAATGAAGCGAGCGTTCGCCGCGACTGTCTGGCGGGAAGGGAACTGGTACGTTTCTCAGTGCCTCGAAGTCGATGTCGCCAGCCAAGGTGAGACCGAAGAAGAGGCTCTTGCCAACCTGAAGGAGGCACTGGAGCTTCACTTCGAGCCACCGCAAGCCACGCGCCCCCCGAAGGTTCGGACAATCGAGGTTGAAGTTGGGGCGGCTTAAGCCGCAGCCCTTTCGCGAGATCAAGCGCCGGCTCGAGGCGGCGGGGTTCGCCGAGGCCAGCCAGAAGGGCAGCCACGTCAAGTTTGTCCGGCGCTCTGGCCACGTGGTCGATACCGCCATCGTACCCAAAAAGCACGACGTTCCGGTTGGCACGTTACGGAGCATTCTCAGCCAAGCCCACATCGACCTCGACGACTGGGAAAAGCTCGGCTAATCGCTTGGCCGCGTAACGCCCGACGCTTCCTTGTGCCGCTGCCGACATACGGTCGGTTTTCAGTCCGCGGGATGCCGACAATACGGACATGTGGATTGCTTCCTGGTGGCCGACTACCGGGAACGTGTATAACGTCGCCGCAGGCGTTGAACAATGCGCCACCGTCAAGTGGGCTCGGTTTACTGTTCGGTCGCCTGCACGGTCACGCTTTCCTGGAACGGCACGGCGGCCACGCAGGGCTTACCTTGACAGCGGGGGTGCTCCTGTTACTCTACCGTTTGCTTTAGCCCGACGACTGTCAATCCCACCGAGTTGTTGACCGCCTTGATCAAAAAGGAATAGGCTGGGGCCTCCGTAATGCATCGAGTTGGGTCTCCGCTTTTGTCCCACGAGCGTTCCGAGACTGTCCGCTCTATTTTCCCCTGATGCAGGAGTCCGAAACTCCAGCGCGCCGGCGGACCGGAACCTGCCTCGTGAATGTCGATTCCCTTTAGGGTTGCGACGCCGTCTCCACCAGGGTTCATATCAAATCCGAAATGAAACACGAACCACCCGTCTTTGGGATCAGGCGCCGTCAAAACGACATCGCCTCCCGTAACGGGGACAGCATTGGTTTGCTCTAAGAATCCCACGGCGCCCACTCTCGCGCTGCGGCGGCGCTGTGACGCGCGCAGAGAGTTGATTCGTTCCAGGGTCAGCGTCATCGGAGGCTTTTTCCTCGACTGCTCCAAGTACGGCTTGATAATGTTCGCATCGGCGAATGTAGGGTCAAGTGAGATCGTCGTCAAGAAGCGCCGGAATCCCTGCATCGTAGGTCGCACTTCTCTTTCAGACTTAGTCCCGTATCGATCGGCATACTTCCGCAGGATCGCGAGATCCACATTGGGAATGTTAGGAAACGGGAGTTTGAGGCGCGGGTCGCGCGCCAGTTTGTATGCCGCCGTGTCCACGGCCTCGTTGCGTGCGTTTTCCTGGGCTTGCGGGAGAAGGTTGCATTCGCCAAATCCATCGAGACGCTGAGACACCATGAACTGCGCATACACCACGCGATCCCAAACGCTCGCCGGCGCCCACGCAAGTAAAGGGCTTTTAATCGACTGCAGTTGGTTGGTTAACGGCGTGATGTGGTCTCGGATGAAGTTCAATTGATCTTCAAAGCCGTCGAAAATCTTGCTGCGAAAGAGACTGATTTGCGTCTGGATCTCGCAGATCTTCACCACGGCATCATCGGCGGATTTCAAGTATCCCTTGCGATCCGTCGCGAATCCTTGCTGCAGCCAGGTGGTCAAGGCCGAGACCACAAGCCCCAGCACGAACACGACGTCCGCCGCCATCATCGTGCGCTTCCGCGGAGCTGTGTCGTTTTCAGATCCTTGCTGGGGGCTGTCTTTGGCCAGCCGGCTCAACGCGCTCATCAGGAGGCCCAAGAGCGCAATCGAGACGCCGATCGCTCGGTATAGCTGCGCCGAAGACCTCCATCCCGGTATGGCTTGCTCCACTTGCTGAATCGCGACGAGCGTAGCTTTGAGACTTGCCTCCTTCATCGCGTCCGCGGAGGGTTCCGAACGGGAACAGTTGGCTAAACTACCGGTCTCATCGGCGGCGCGTGTGACCAAATGCTCTCCGGCGACAAAGAGCAGCACCAGAACAGCCCACACAGCCACAGCTTTCGAGAACATAGGAATCCCCCAAGCGGCGATTTTATCGCGTCGGAGTACTTCCTGCCTCCCCTATAAGCGCCGGAGCGAAAATGGACCCTTGGAAGCGCGCGGCGCGCCGGCGCCGCTTGTAGAAGGCTGTCATCGGTCCGCGTATCGTCCGGCTTTCGCATGGCATTCTTTTTACGGCACCACTGCCGGCTCCGGGTGAGGCCGCGGCGCGCTAGAGTGCCGCGACAGCCCCATTGAAACGAAACGTGGGCGATTTGCGGAAGTGCTCGTCGGCCGATCGCGAACCATAGTCGACTTGTCTCCGGCGGCTCTGGGCGGCGCGCACCGGAAGTTGGGCAAGCGCGGTCAACTTGACGCGAAACGCCCGACCCTTTCTTGTGCCGCTGCCGACATACGGTCGGTTTTCAGTCCGCGGGATGCCCACAAATTTCGAATCCCGCGGCCACTTGGCTGGTACAATGAAGGTCGGAGATCAACATGCCAAATTGCCCTCGTGTGTCGCCACTGGATTTCTATGGGTCGTTCCTGCAGGTCACTTCTGAGGAGGTCCCAGCCTTGAACGAGGTCTGGTCAAGTTGTCGGGATTTTACCAAGTTGATGCGATCGGACATCTTTCCGAAAATTGCTGATCGCCTGGGGCTACGTTGTTACAGTAGAGACTACTACACGCTCGACGGAATCTTCTATGCTGAAACCGATACTAACCATTTCCCAAGCGGTACGACGTATGCGAAGTTCATCTCGGTGGCCTTAGAGCATGAGAACAACCCTGTGGGCACTGCCGTTGAGATGAACAAGCTGCAGCTTTTCAATAGCCCTCTGAAGGTGTTGATCACGTATCCGTCGAATGATGACCACGGAAAGGAGCTGCTTGATAGCTACACTGAGATTGTCACGGAAGCAGACGCATTTGACGACATCGCAACCCTGCGCCGCCAACTAGTCATCTTCGGCTTCCAGGGAGAATCTCCTCGCTGGCAAGGCTTTGCGTACGTCCAACGGTCGTTCACAGGGGTTGAGTAGAGGGAATAGGTGCCCGTGGAAGGGGACGGGAAAGACCCGCATTACTGGTCTGGCGAGTGTATATGATCCACTTGGACGTAGAACCCCCTAGACTTCCCTGTGCCACAGAGACAGAACCAGCAACGGCGAGTCGGGGTTGACGTCAATCTCTGGATCAGCAGTTGTCTGTAACACGCCCGATCCGCCGACTTGCCCTCGATGGTCAGTATCAGACCCCGGTCAACGCTACTCCTCAGCCGGCATGGCCAGAAACTTTGGCAGCACCCGCGCGCTTCGCACGCCGAACGAATGACTTGTCGAACGAAACAAAGACGGCTCCGGGCGGCCTGCTGCTCAAATGCAGCGCATCCGCAAGCTCAATTCCGTGGACCGTAAGTGCAAGAGCGGTTGCCACAGACGACTCATCCTCGGTCTGCACGTTTTTGAGGCCCAGCAACCTGGTGAACGCGTCCCGGATAGCACTCTCGTCAAATCCGTACAAGTTGCGAAGGACCCAACCGGTTTCAAGCAATACTGTTTTCGCGATCCAGATGGGCCCGGCTGCAAACAGGGCCCTTGCGGCGGAGGCCTGTTTGGCGTCGTCCCCGGTCAGCAGCCGGACCACGACATTAGTATCGACCGCGATCATGACGCCGAATTAGCTCGCGTGCAATAGCGGTACGCATCTGCGCGATCGTTTTCGATTTGCGTTTGGACCGCAGACAGCCGGCAACATCGTCGAGATCGGCGCCGGGGAAACGCTCGGCGGGACGCAGAAGAAGTCCATCGCCGGTTTCTTCGACGGTGAACTCAGTGCCCGGTCCCCAGGCACGGGAAGTGCGTATGCTTTTCGGCAGGACGATCTGGCCTTTGGTGGAGAGCCGGGTGGTTTCCATTGGTAAGACTCCAGTAAGATTATGGCACAGATGACTCCGGCAAAGCATCCGCCGCGGGACGCGGCCTTTCGCTTCGAAGTCTCAAACGTCATACTCCACGCGGACATGGGCAGGAAACACCCCAGTGCCCAGGAAGGTGACGTTTGGCAGTCCGCTGAGATGAATCTCGCGCAGGCGCGGTAAAGCGGCCAGATAGGCAAGACCTGCGTCGGTGACACCCTTGGTTTCGTAGAGTTCGATCGATTCCAGCGACAGCATGCGGCCCAGAATCTCCAGGCTGCGATCGGTGATTTTCGTCAACCCGGCGTAATAGGTTTTCAGTTGCAGGCCGGCGGCGTATTCGGTCGCGACGTCGGTCGTGTCGCGGCAATACATGCAAGACAATGCAAGACAGATGCTCCAGCCGAACGCAGCGGCCTACATGACGGAAGCCTTCATCCTTCACGTGGATCGGCGTTAGTTCCCGAAGCGCGGGGAACCGCGGCAAACTGGACAGCGCCTCGTCATCGACATTCCTACAACTCACGCCGAGCGCGCGCAGGGCGGGCATCTTAGACAGCGCAACGAATCCCCGACCCGTGAGATTGGGGCAGTCGCGTCCCCAAAACTTTTCCAGCGACGCGGACCGGCTCAGTGCAAGGAAGCCATCGTCAGTGGCGACTGTGCCCTGTGCCAGCAGCTTGCGCAGGCGCGGTATCGACGCAATGTACCGCATAGCCTGGTCGTCACTGAGTTCTCCATCGCAACCGAGAGAAGCGAGATTGGGTAGACCAGTCAGCACCTCGAAGCCATCCGACGTAATAGCGGTAACGTGCCAGAACAGATCGAGTGCGAACACGCCATCGAGGCCAGCCAGACTGGCGAGTCCCTGGTTTGTGAACGGACCGTCGATCAGGAGATGCGTGGGTTCGTTCTCTTCGCTCAGCGCCTCGTCGGTCACCTCGCCGCCATGCCACGTCTTGAACAGCGGAAAATCGTGCAGGAGCGCCAGACCCGCGTCGGTGACCAGCCTGCCGGTATCCAGGCGGCGCAGTCTGAGCTTCCCGCGCAACGCATCGATCGCACCATCGCCCGTCGGCGTGCCCATCAGGTTCACGCTCTCAAGCTTCTCGCAGAACCTCAGATTGGCGACGCCAGCGTCCGAGATAGCTCGCTGCCAGGTCATGTTGAATGTCCGCAAATTCGGCAAATGGCGCACAACCTCCAGACCGCGGTCTGTAAGCTTGCCGCCCGGGTACTCGCTCAGATCGAGATGCTCCAACTGCGGCATGCGAGCCAGGTGCTGCAGGCCATCATCGGTGAGTTGCCGCGAACCACCTAGCCTGAGGCTGGTAACGTGATCCTGCCCAGCGATGCGCTTCAACAGGTCGTCAGTCATGAGCCCGCTTGCGTCGAGGGCCGTAATGCGTTGCTCCTTCATGACGCCGGCGATCGTCTCAGGCGGTCGCCAAGGGTGCTCCATCCGCAGTTGCTCCGTACGCGATCGACACCAAAGAAAACAGGATCGGGCCGCGGCGCAACCTCACTGAAAAAGAGTGGGAGAGTGCGCTTCGGCGGCGCCGAAGGCGTGGGCGGCGCCACCGGCCTGACGTACCTTATAAACGAGCCGCCACACTATGGCGCGCAGATCGTCCACAGTGGATGAGCGGCCGTAATGTTCGTTGATCCGTTGCATCGCCGCAGAGTCGCCAGTCGCGTAAGCGGTCACCATGTCGTTTGCCAGGCACTCGTATTTTGCAACGTCAGCCAATGGTGAGACTCCAGTAAGATTATGCACAGATGACTCCGGCAGCAGCCGCCTTCAGAACTCGATGCGACTTCGCAGCATGATCTGCCGGCCTGGAGCGAATCCGCGCGTAGACGTGATCACCCCGTAAGTCCCCGGGGCGGACAGGTTGGCGCCAGGGTTGTTGAAGTTGGCGTGGTTGAACAGATTCTGAGCTGCCGCCAGAAACGTGAATTTCCAGCGCTCGGAAATCGGGAACGTCTTTCCGATGGTGAGATCGTGCAGGTGGAGCCCCGGCCCCTCGAGGACGTTCAGGCCGCTGTTGCAGAAACGGCCGGCGGGAGGACGAGCGAACGCGCCTGTGTCGAACCATCGATTCAGCGTTCGTTCCGAGGGTGGAAGGTTGCCGTTGGCGATCCGGTCCGGCTGGCCGCCCACGGTGTTTGTGTTGGACGGATCGGCGCCGGAAAAACCCGGAGAGAAGAACTGCCCGGTTTCGAAATAGGCGATCCAGTAGAGCTGCCATCCGCCGGCGATGTGGTTTACAGGGCCGGGCACGTTGGTGAGGAACCGCTTTCCCTTGCCAAACGGCAGGTTCCAGATGGTGTTGAGAACGACGCGATGGCGTACGGTGCTGGCGTCGCGGTTCCAGAACAGCGGCGCATAAGGATTTTCGAGGTTGAGCGTGTTCGCGTAATTCGAGGCCCAGGTCCAATGCGCGTCGAACTGCAACTGGCCGACTCGGCGCTGGCCTTGCAGTGTAAGGGCATTGAAATTAGAAGCTCCGTCATTCTGTGCATAGGAAGCTCCCACGAATTGCGGGAAAGGCCGGCGGGCCTGCGCGAAAGGAATGAGGCTCGGCTCCGGTTTGTTGATGCTGACGCTGTAATTTAACCCGCGCGAGCGCGAGCCGAGGTAGGAGAGCCGGACACCCATATCGCGGAACTGCCGCTCGATCGTCAGATTGAATTGATGAATGCGCCCGTTCTTGGTGGCCGGGTCGAATCCCGAAACGCTTTGAGAAGGGATCGTGCCGGCGCCGGCGGGGAACGGATTCGGAAAGGCAAATACCGGCTGCCCGTTCTGAACAGAGTTGAAGAATGTCTCGCTGAGCTGGAACGGCCCGGCGCCTTGTGCGCGAGCGAACCTGCCGATGGTTTCCGTGTAAATGCCGTAGCCCCCCCGAATCACGAAGTTCGCGCCGAGCGGCCGATAGGCCACGCCGATCCGGGGATTGAAATTGCGCAGAGACGGATGCTGCTGAGCGTCCCCGGTCACAATCCGGAGGGTTTTTGGATAGAGCGGGCTGATCGAGCGGACCGCATCAGACGGCACGATCACGTCGCCGCTGCTCCGGCTCCAGTTGTAGATCAGCCCGTCTTCGTAATCCGCTTTACCGAAACGATCCCAGCGCAATCCCAGCTCGAGCGTCAGACGGCTGTTGACCTTGAACGTTTCCTGAGCGTAAATACCCAGCTCGCTGTCGAGCTGTGTGCGATTGGTCAGTGGATCCAGCCGCTGGCTGGAAAACGGCAGCCCGAGGATGAAGTCCGCCACGCCATAGCCGGTCAGAGAACCGTTGAAGTTGAACACACCGTAGGTTCCCTCCGGGACGGAGCCGCTGAAATTGGACTGCGGACGAAACTCAACACCCAGCTTGAGAACGTGCCGGCTCTTTGCCCAGGTGACGGAATCGGCGATGTCCCAGCTCTTATCTTTCTGGATATACCCGCCTGGATTGATGCGCAGGGTGCTTGCGCCGGTGATATCCATTCGGGGAAAGCCCATGGCGCTCAGACCCTTCGGGTTGACTCCCTGGATGCCGAGCTCCTTCACCACGGCGTCTCCGCGCAGCGGCGTAAAGCCGTCCACTTCGTCCCCGTCGATCACGTCAGGCCGGTAGAGCCCGAACCGGAACGAGTTCACCAGAGTCGGTGAGAACAAGTGCGTGTCTTCGATCACGGCGGTCATGCTCTTCCGGATTCGAGTCCAGGTCAAGTCCAGGAATGTGCCGTTCAACACGTAGCGCGGCTTGCTGTTGAGCCATTTTCCGTAGAGGGTGTTTTTTTCCGAGATCTTGTGATCGATGCGGATGTCGTAGCTGTCCCACCGGTACAGATCGGTGGGATACGGGAAGAGGAAGCCGTAGTTGCTGGCCAGCGTATCCGCTCCGCCGAGGTTTGGCGCCGGGAGGTATCGTTGCTGCACCTTCAGCGCCAGCGGATTGAGGCGGCTCGAAGGAATGACGTTTCCCGGGAACGGACTTCCGCTGAGCGGATCGCGGACCGCCACCGGGCGGGCGAGCGTCAGCAGTTGGGAAAAGTCGCCTCTTCGCATTCTTTCGGTCGGCACATCCCGGCGGTAGAAGGTCGAGCTCGGCCAGCGCTGGCCGCTCCAGGAGAAAAAGAAGAAGGTTCTGTTCCGGAACACTGGCCCCGAGATCTCCGCGTTCATCGTGTGGAACAGGTTCTTGGGCTTTGTGGTCTCGAAGAAATTGCGCGCCGACAGGGCCGAGTTCTGATGCCAGTACATGGCGCGCCCGTGGAGCTGGTTGGCGCCGGATTTCGTGTTCATGACAACGGACGCGGCCCGGGCGTATTCAGCGGAGTTGTTGCCCATCACGACCTGAACTTCCTGCATCACATGGACATTGGAGGCCTGGAGCGAACTTCCATCCCCCGCCACCCCGTCGATGGCTGTCTGTACCTGGCTGTTGGGCTGGCCCGCGATCTGGACGCCGTAGATGCCGCTGGTGCTTTGCACAAGCGGGAGCGTGGTCATGACCACCTGAGGGTTGCGTCCATCGCCCACCCAAGGCGCGTCATCGAACCGCTGGTTGGTGAAGGACGCCTGAATCTTGGCCGATTCGGTCGAGATGACGGCAGCATCGGCCCTCACGGTGACCTCGGCTCCGACCGCGCCGATCTCGAACTTCACATCGATCCTCCGAATCTGGTTGCTGTCCAGGATGATGTTGTCGGCGACAAAGTTCTTGAACCCCGCCGAGGCCGCCACCAACCGGTATGATCCGCGAGGCAAGTCGGGGATCTCGAAATCGCCGTTCTCGTTGGTGGCGACGGAACGTGAGATATCGGTTCCGAGATTCGTGATCGTTACTTTGGCGTCGGCGACGGCCGAGCCGCTGGGATCCGTTGCCGATCCGCGGACCGTCGACGTGGTGAGCTGCGCCTGAATGGAACAACACAGCGCAACAGGGATGGCGAGGATTCGCACGATTTGCATGCTTGCCCCCTTTAGTTGATGTTGTCTCCGAGTAAATCACCGTCCGCCGCTCCAGTCAAGCGCCCGAAGGTGTGATACTATTTCGCTGATCATGGTGGGCCGGAGAACGCTGCTGAAGCTTGCCGGGACCGCCACGGCCGCGGCGCAGGCGCCTCCCCGGAACAAGACGGTCGAGGAGAATCGAAAGCCCGGCGCCGTCGGGTGGCAGCTCGCGCACTATCGTTTCGACACCGGGTCCGGTTCCGGCCTTCGGTCCCCGATGCTCGAGGGCTATGCATCGGACACCAGTGTCTATCCCGGAGAAGCGATTCAATTCCTGGTGAGCGCCAATCCTCCCAGGCAGTTCACGATCGACGTCTATCGCACCGGTTATTACGGCGGCAAAGGCGGCCGGCACATGAGGAGAATGGGCCCTCTGGCAGCCGAACCGCAGCCGGCTCCGCGGATGGGGATGGAGCGGGTCCGCGAATGCGCGTGGAAGCCGGCCGTTACGCTGACCATTCCGAATGACTGGCCGAGCGGCGTTTACCTGGCCAAGCTCTCCGCGCTCGATGAGCCGGTCGAGAGCTACATCATCTTTATTGTGAAAGAAAAGCGTCCGGCTGACCTGCTGTTCCAATGCAGCGACCTGACGTGGCAGGCGTACAACAAGTGGCCGGGATGGGACTCGCTCTACGACGACGGCACAAGCTACCAGCGGAACAGCTTTGCGTACACGGGCCCGAACGTACGGGTGAGCTTCGACCGGCCGTATGCGTTATACGGGCAGGTGCACCGCGTCGCTCTCTCCCTTGGATCGGGCGAGTATCTTTTGTGGGAGTTTCCGATGGCGTTCTGGCTCGAGCAGCAGGGCTACGATGTGACCTATTGCTCAAACCTCGATATCCACCGGGATCCGGAAATTCTGAATCGCTGCAAGGTGTTTCTGTCGGTGGCCCACGACGAGTACTGGACGCGCCGCATGTATGAGAATGTCCTGGCGGCGCGCGACCGCGGCGTCAGCCTCGGCTTCTTCAGTGGAAACGCCGTCTGCCACGTGATCGAGACATACGACAGCACCGTCACGGGGAAACCGCTGCGGGCCTTCGCGCGCAAACATCGGTTCGAGGACGAAGATCGGCTGATGGGCGTGAAGACTTACGGCCCCGGCTACGGCGATTACGTCGTGCGGCGCGCCGGCCATTGGATGTTCGAAGGAACCGGCATGAAGAACGGCGATTCCATCCCTGGGCTCATCGGTTGGGAATTCCACGGAACACCCGCGGGTGACATTCCGGGGCTGGTGGAAGTAGCGTCCTCGCAGCTCGCCCCGTACAGCAGGCGGCCGGGGCTGGATGCCGGTGGCCGGCATTCTTCCGTGATCTATCCGGGGCCGAAAGGGAACTGGGTGTTCAACGCGGGCACGATCTGGTGGCCGGAAGGGCTCGGCAGCCTACCCGGGCACGCGCCCGCCGCTTCCGAGATCGCACGCTCGCTCGGCGCTGACGAGCGCGTGCAGAAGATCACGGCGAATCTGCTGAATCGCTTTCTGAGGGATTCCCCCATCCGCTGAGGGCCTGTCACGGAATAACGTTGCCAGCCGTTCGGGACCGCTTGCTGACGCGCGCGGCTCAGCAAGGGCGCTACGCCGGCCGCGTCCATGATACTATCGTTGGCAAGTCTGAGCGGAGGTGGCTTAGGGATGAAACTGCTGCTGTTTTTCTTGCTTGCTTTGACCCCATGGTTCCCGGCTGAGGCGCAGGTACTGTACGGGTCGCTGACGGGAACGGTCTATGACGTAGCTGGAGCGCTTGTTCCCGGGGCGCAGGTGAAGGTCCGGAACACGGGCACGTCCCAGGAATTCGCGGCCCAGACCAACGACGCCGGAGGCTACACCTTCTCGAACCTGCCGCCGGGGACCTATGATCTCGCCATCAGCGCCAACGGCTTTCGCACCTTGACGCGGCGCGGCGTCGCGATCACGGTGAACGTGGTCCGGCGCGAAGACACGACTCTCGAAGTCGGGCAGGTAAGCGAGAGCGTCACCGTCGAAGCCGGGCTGGCCACGCTCCAGACCGACAAGACGGATCTGCATGCCGAGCTGAGTTCCAGAGAACTGGTGAACATGCCGCTGCCCAGATACCGGAACTATCAGAGTCTGATCAACCTGGTTCCGGGCGCGACCCCGGGTCAGTATCAGAACTCGATTCAAGCGGCGCCGGCGCGCGCGCTGTCCACCAACGTGAACGGCGTGAACCGCAACAACAACGCCACCCGGATCGACGGCGCGCTCAGCGTGTTCCTGTGGCTGCCGCATCACACCGCTTATATCCCGCCGGCGGAGACGATCGAGACGGTCAACGTGTCCACCAACAACTTCGATGCCGAGCAGGGGCTGGCGGGAGGCGCCGCCGTGACGCTCATCACCAAGTCCGGCTCCAACAGCCTTCATGGCTCGGCGTGGGCGTTTCACGACAACGCACCGCTCCAGGCCAAGAACTTCTTCAACACCGGAGACAAGCCGAAGAACATTAATAATGTCGACGGCGTGACGGTGGGGGGACCGGTGAAGAAGAACAAGCTGTTCTACTTCTTCGGATGGGAAGGCGTGCACGAGCGGCAAGGCGCAACGACGATTCTGTCGGTGCCGACGGCGGATCAGAGGCAGGGCGATTTCTCGCGATTCAATGCGGTGATTTACGATCCGGCGACGGGAGCGGCGAGCGGAGCCGGGCGGACGGCGTTTCCGGGCAACGTGGTCCCCATGAGCCGGCAGAGCGCGATCTCGCGCAAGATTCAGGAACTGATCCCGCTCCCCAACCTTGGCGGGACCGGCGCCAATTTCCTCCGTAGCGGCTCGCAACGGCTGGACAAGAATAACTTCGATACCAAGATCAATTGGAACCGGAGCGCGCGGCACGCCGTGTGGGGCAAGTATTCGATCATGAGCGCGACGGTCGGGTGCGCTGCCGCTTTCGGGAAGGGCGGCGGCTCCGCGCTTTGCCCGTCGGGGAGCAACATCGGCGACGGGACGCTGCGGACACAGACGTCGACCATCGGCAGCACCTTTACATTTTCTCCGCGGTTGTTGTGGGACGGGCTGGCGGGGTGGACGCGGCAAGGGCAGGCGATCACGGGCTTCGATTACGGCAATTTCATCGGCCGTGAACTCGGGATTCCCGGCGTGAACGGGAACAGCAAGGAGCTGCGCGACAGCGGCGCGCCGGTCGTTATCATCGCCGGGTACACCAACTTCCTGAGCGACACCGACACACGGCCATTCTTCACGCATGACAGCTCCTGGACCACGCAGCAGAATTTTTCCCTGATCCGGACCCGGCACGACCTACGGTTCGGGTTCGAAGGCGTGCGGCACGTTCTGAATCACTACAACCCGGACGGCGGCGGCAACGGCGGCCCGATGGGGCGGTTTGAGTTTACCCAAGGGATCACGTCGACTACCGGGGCGACCCTGACACAGTTCAACTCCTACGCGGCGTATCTGCTGGGGTTGCCGCAAACCGTGCGCAGGTCGGCTCAATTCGAGGTGATGACGGCGTACAACTGGCAGCTCGGCTGGTACTTGCGCGATCGCTGGCAGGTGACCCAGAAGCTCACCCTTTCGCTCGGGGTGCGCTACGAGCTGTTCCCGCTGCAAACGCGGGCGGGGCGCGGGGGGATCGAGGGATACGATCCGCGGACCAACCTGGTGTCGCTGGGAGGAGCGGCGGGACTTCCCAAAGGGCTTGGGATCTCGACAAGCAAGAAGCTGTTCGCGCCCCGTGTCGGCTTCGCATACCGGCTCAACAACGCGACGGTGATTCGCAGCGGCTATGGGATCACCTACAATCCGATGCCGCTGGCGCGTCCGCTGCGAGGATTCTTCCCGCTGGTATTCGCGTCCACCTTCAATTCGCCGAACACGTTCCAGCCGGTGCGCACGCTCGAGCAGGGCATCCCCGACATCCTCCTGCCGGATCTAAGTTCCGGACGTGCGACGCTGCCGGCGACCGCGGCGATGCGATTCATCTCCGGCAGCGAGCTGCACCGCGGGTATGTGCAGTCGTGGAATGCCGCCGTCGAGCGCCAGTTGCCGGGGCAGGTGATCACCTCGGTGGCCTATGTCGGCACGCGAACCGTGCACAGTTTCGCAGATCTGGAGATCAACGCCGCTGCGCCCGGCGGCGGAACGGCAGGCCGCCCGCTGAATGCGTTGTTCGGGCACAGCGTGGACACGTGGGCCTGGAACGGCTTCCTGAACGCCTACTACCATGCGCTGCAAGTGGCCATCAACCGGCACATGGCGGGCGGGTTGCTTCTCAAGGGCGCCTACACCTATTCCAAAGCGATCAACCAGACAGACGAGGACGGCTGGACCGGCACCATCGCCTGGAACTGGCAGCCGGTGTTCTATCGCAACCGGGCGCGCGCCGGTTACGATATTCCCCACATTTTTCAGATGGGCTTCGTGTATGAGCTGCCGGCCGGCAAAAGCAGGAAGTACGCCACCTCCGGCGTGGCGCGGTGGGTATTGGGCGATTGGCAGTTGAACGGCGTGTTCGCATCCTATCAGGGCCGGCCGTTTACGGTGACAGCCGCAGCGGGCGCACTCAACGCTCCGGGCAATACTCAGACGGCGGACCAGATCAAGCCGGTGGTCGAGAAGCTCGGCGGAATCGGAGTGGGCCGGCCGTTCTTTGATCCCAGCGCGCTTGCCGCGCCAACCGGGGTGCGGTTCGGCACTTCGGGCCGGAATCTGCTGCGCGGGCCGGGAACGGTGAATCTGGACCTGGGGCTGTTCCGCCGCGTTCCGGTGACGGAGCGGGTCAACCTCGAGTTCCGGGCCGAGGCGGCAAATGTATCCAACACGCCGCATTTCAACAATCCCAACGCCAACATCAGCGGAGCAAACTTCCTGGTGGTGACGGGCGCGGTGGCGGACCAGCGGCAGGTGCGGATGGGGTTGCGGCTGAGCTGGTAGGTCAGCTTACCCCACCAGAGCGGCGATCAGGCCGTCGATGGTGTGCTCGCGGGCCTCGGCGTGGACGGTGAGGCCGTAGTGGTGCACGGTAGCGGAGGTGACGGGGCCTATCGAGGCGATGTTCACGCCTTCCAGCGCGACGGAGCCGGCCAGCGCGAGGAAGTTTCTTACGCTGGATGAGCTGGTAAAGGTGATCCAGCCCGGCTTGCGGGCGAGCACGCTGAGGTCGGCTTGCGGAAGCACGGTGCGGTAGGCCTCGACGACATCGACCTCGGCGCCGCGGGCGGCCAGCTCGCGCGGAACGACGTCGCGGGCGATGGCGGCGCGCGGCGCCAGAATTCGCTTACCGGCGATGTCGTGCCCGGCGAAGGCGGCGACCAGGCTCTCAGCAACGTACTCTTCCGGCATCAGATCCACTTTGAGATGCACCGCCTCCAACGCACGGCGTGTCGCCGGTCCGATGGCGCAGATTCGGGCGCGCAGGCGGCGCAGGTCATGCGGAGACTGGTCGAGGCGTTCGAGAAAGAAACGCACGCCGTTGGCGGATGTGAAGATGAGCCAGTGGTAGCACTCGAGGTGCGCAATAGCGCGGTCGAGAGGCGCCGGATCGGCGGGCGGGGCAAAGGCGAGCACGGGGAATTCGACAACATCCGCGCCGAGGGCGCGCAGCTTTTCTGAAAGCGCCGGGGCTTGTTCGCGCGCGCGAGTCACAACAATACGCCGGTCGAACAGCGGCAGGCGCTCATACCAATTGAGCTTGTCGCGGAGGCGGACCACCTCGCCGAGGATAAAGGTGACCGGCGGTTTCAGATGGGCAGCGCGATCGGCGATGTCGGCGATCGCGCCGGTGACCGTTTGCTGATCGGCTCGAGTGGCCCAGCGGACCGCGAGCGCGGGCGTGGCGGGATCTTTTCCATGAGCAATGAGGCGGCGCGCGATTTCGCGAACATGAGTGAGGCTCATGAAGAGCACGAGCGTTTCGGCGTGGCCGATCTTGGCCCAGTCGATGGCATCCGGGTCGTGGCCGGTGACGAAGGTGACCGCTGAGGTGTGCTCGCGGTGCGTGAGCGGGACGCCGCAGTAGGCGGCGATCCCGAGCGGAGTGGTGACCCCGGGGACGACCTCGAACGCGACGCCGGCATCGGCCAGCGCTTCGGCTTCTTCGCCTCCGCGGCCGAAGATAAAAGGGTCGCCGCCCTTCAGACGCACGACGGTCTTCCCCTCACGCGCCTTCCGGATGAGCAGGGCGCAGATGTCGTCCTGCGAAATCGGGTGCTGGGCTTTTTTCTTGCCGACGTACAGGCGCTCGGCGGCCGGCGGCGCGTGGTGGAGCAAATCGGGGCTGGCGAGGTTGTCGTAGAGGACGCAATCGGCTTGCCCGAGCGCGCGAAGACCTTTGAGGGTGATGAGCGATGGATCGCCCGGGCCGGCGCCAACGAGGTAGACTTTGCCGTTCAACGATTGTACACCTCGTCCAGGATTTTCTTTGCGCCGGCATCGAGCAGCGTCTGCGCCAGGCGCGCTCCCATCTGCTCAGGGCGGCGCGGATCGCCGCCGGTTTTCCGGCGGATGATCGTAGCGCCATTCGGCGAGACGACGACCGCCTGCAAATGGAGGAGGTTGTCCTTGGTGGCGTACGCGCCGATGGGCACCTGGCAGCCGCCGCCGAGGGAAGCGAGCAGAGCGCGCTCGGCGGCGACCGAGATGGCGGTCTGATTGTCGTTCAAAGCGCGGGCGGCAACGAACGCGGCATCCTGCTGGTCCGCGCGGGTCTCGATGGCCATGGCGCCTTGGCCGACCGCGGGGCACATCACGTCAGGCGACAGGACTTGCGCGATGCGGTCCTTCCAGCCGAGGCGGTGGAGGCCGGCGGCGGCGAGGACGATGGCGTCGAAGGCGCCTTCTTCGAGTTTGCGGAGGCGGGTGTCGAGATTGCCTCGGAGCGGCTCGATGCGCAGGTCGGGGCGGATGGCTTTGAGCTGCGCGGCGCGGCGCAGCGAGCTGGTGCCGACGGTAGCGTATCGAGGCAGGTCGCTCAGCTTCGAGCCGATCAATGCATCCCGGGCATCTTCGCGCGGGGGCACGGCGGCGATGGCGAGGCCGTCCGGAAGCTCGGTGGGCAAATCCTTGAGCGAATGAACAGCAAGATCGATCTTCCGAGCCAGAAGCGCTTCTTCGATTTCTTTGGTGAACAGGCCTTTTGAGCCGACCTGGGCGAGCGGGACATCGGTGATCTTGTCGCCAGTCGTGTGGATGATCTCGATGGCGCAGGCGTGGCCGCGGGCCTCGAGCTGTTGCTGGACCCAGTTGGCCTGCCAGAGCGCCAGTTTGGAACCGCGAGAGCCTATTTTCAGCATGACGATCAATCCGGTAAGCGGAAGAAGCGCCGGACAAATTCGATGACCGGCATATGTTCGCCGCGGCCGGCATGGCGGCGCAGCTCGGAGATGGGCCCGTGGGCGACCTTATTGATGATGCCGCGCGTCAGAGCTTCGATGGCCTCTTCCTGTTGCGGGGTGAGCGGGCCCAGTCTGGAGCGGACGCGCTCGATTTCGCCCAGACGCATCTGCTCGAGGTTTTCCTGGAGGCTCACAATCGTGGGCGTGACTTCGCGCTCGCGGAGCCGCGCCACCATCCGGTCGACTTCCTCGTCAATGATGCGCTCGGCATCGGCGGCTTCTTCCAGACGCGACAGGCGGTTCCGCTGGACTACGCGGCCCAGGTCGTCGATGTCGTAAAGGAAGACGTTATCGAGCTGGTTGACGGCCGGCTCGATGTTACGCGGGACGGCGATATCGATGAGGAAGATGGGCCGGTTGCGGCGCTGGTGCATCACGCGGTGCATCATGTCGCGGGTGAGGATGAAGTGAGGCGCGCCCGAGGAGGTGATCACAATGTCGGCGTTGGGGAGCGCGCTGACGTACTGGTCGTAAGGAACGATCGCGCCTTCAAAGAGAGCGGCCATTTCCCGGGCGCGCTCGGGGGTGCGGTTGGTGACCAGGATGCGACCGGCTCCGGCGCGCCGCAGGTGGCGGGCGGCGTGCTCGGACATCTTGCCGGCTCCGATCAGCAGGATGGCCCGATGCTCGAGGGAGGCGAAGATGTCGCGGGCCAGCTCGACGGCGGCATAGGACACGCTGACGGCGTTTTGACCGATTTCAGTCTCGCTGCGGACGCGCTTGGCGACGGAGAATGCGCGGCTGAGCAGGCCATCGAGGAAGCTGTTGATGGCGCCGCAGGCTTTTGCGGCGGCGTAGGCGTCTTTGAGCTGGCCAAGAATCTGGGGCTCTCCGACCACCATCGAGTCGAGGCTGGCGGCGACGCGAAACAGGTGCCGGATGGCCTCGCGGCCATCGAAGTGATACAGGTGCGACGCCAGTTGCTGGCGCGGCATGTGGCGGGTTTCCTCGAAGAACTGCTCGATGAGCGCGCCGGGATCGCCTTCTTCGAGCGAGACGGCGACTTCGACGCGGTTGCAGGTCGAGAGGATGAGACCTTCGCGGACACCGTGGTGCGCCAGCAGGCGCGAGAGAGCGTCACTGAGGTGGTCTTCGGGGAACGCGAGTTTTTCGCGCACCTCGACGGGCGCGGTGCGGTGGTTCAGACCTGTGACGTGGAATCTCATCGGGTCAGGACGGAACGCAGACCGATGTGAGCGGCCCAGGTGAGAGCGGCGCAGCCGGTAAGAGCGATCGAGAGCATGGCCGCCTTGCGGCCGCGCCAGCCGGCCGTGTTACGAAGGAAGACGGTAACGAGCGACAGAGCCCAGGTGACCAGCGCGACGTGGATGCGGGCATCGCCGATCCAGCGGGTGCCGGATTCAATGAAAGCCCAGGTAAGGCCGGCGATCACACCGCAGGTGATGAGCAGGAAGGTGAAGGTGAGCGAGCGGGTAATCAGGGAATCGAGCGTGCCGAGAGGCGGAAGCCGGTCAAAGAGAGCGCCGGGGCGCTTGCTCTTGAGCTGGCGCTCGCGGATGAGGTAGAAGAGGCTGGCGCCGGCGGTGAGCAAAAGGGCTGCGTAACCGGAGAGCACGGTGATGACGTGTACAAGCAGCCAGCCTTCGCGAACGCCGGGCGAGGACCAGCCGGCCACCGGCAATTGCATGGCGCCGACCAAAGTCATTAAAAACACGAGCGGAAACAGAAAAACGCTCAGAGGCGCAAATTGATAGCGCCACCAGACGAAGAGAAAAACGAGGGCAATGAAAAAAGCACAAAGGGAAGTGGACTGGTAGAAATTGCCGAGTGGCAATTGACCCTCGGCGCGCGCCAGTTCGACCAGTGAAACCATGTGAACAATGACGGCGATGACGAAGGTGGAGAGCGCGAAGCGAAAGAAGCTGGTGCGGCGGCGGAGCAGAGTCAACAAGGTGTGAAGGAGGCCGAAGAAGTAGAGCGCGGCGGCGATTCGGAGCCAGAAAACGCTGGATTCCTGCATGGAGCGAGAGGCGGAACCCCCCCTTCATTTTACATGCGGCGGGGCCTTTCGCCTGTGCTACCTGTTAGCTATGAGGAATCCGATTCGAGGCAGGAAAGCAATTGTGACCGGCGGCACGCGAGGGATAGGAAGAGCTATCGCGAAGATGCTACTGGAAGAAGGAGCCGAAGTGGCGATCTGTGGCAGGACGGACGAGGCAGTACAACAGGCAGTCGAAGTACTGGCTCAGCAGACGGGTGGAAAGGCGTTTGGCGCCAGGTGCGACGTAACAGACCCCGAGGAAGTCCGAAAGTTTTTTGCTTATACGGACGATACATTAAGCAGATTAGACATTCTGGTGAACAACGCCGGGATCGGCGTTTTCCGAGCGGTGGCGGAGATGGAATCCGACGAATGGCGGAAGACGCTGGATACGAACTTAAGCAGCGTGTTCTATTGCTGTCGCGAGGCGATGGCGAGGTTCCGGCGGCAAGGCGGAGGATTTGTGGTGAACATCTCGAGTCTGGCGGGCAGGAACGCGTTCGCCGGTGGCAGCGCGTACAACGCGTCGAAGTTCGGGCTGGAGGGGTTTACAGAAGCGCTGATGCTGGATCACCGGATGGAGAACGTGCGAGTCTCGACGGTAATGCCGGGCAGCGTGGCGACAGGGTTCGGCCGCGGCCGGCAGGCGGATTGGATGATCCAGCCCGAGGACGTCGCCGAAGTGGTACGGATGTTGCTGGCGATGCCGGAACGGACGATGGTATCCCGGGTCGAAATGCGCCCCTCGAAGCCGGGTAAGTGACAGGAGAAATGGGGGTTCATTGAAGCTGAAAGGGCGCGGAAAAGATTGGAGATCCGGTTGCTAAAAGAGCTTGGAGGCGGCTGGAAGAGATCGAATGGGGTCGTTGAGCCAACAGTGGAGAGAGGGCCGGTTCGAGCAGAAGGCCCAACGGCGGTGGGAGACGGAAGAATGACGAAGCTAAACATACCGCTGGACGCGACTCGGACGGGCCGGGACGCGGAGAGCCTGGAGTCGCGGCTGCGGAAATTCATTGTCGGGCAAAGCGAGGCGATCGAGCAGATCGTGAACATCTATCAACTGCACCTGACGGGCATGACGGCGCCAGGGCGGCCAATTGGCAACTTCCTGTTCCTGGGGCCGACCGGGTCGGGCAAGACGCGGATCGTGGAGGCGACCGCGGAGAGCCTGCTGGCGAATGCACGGGCGGTGATCAAGATCGACTGCGCCGAGTTCCAGCACAGCCATGAGATTGCCAAGCTGATCGGCTCGCCGCCGGGGTACTTGGGGCACCGGGAAACGCATCCCCTGCTAAGCCAGGAAGTGCTGAACCTGTATCACACCGAGGCCTGCAAGATCAGCTTCCTGCTGTTCGACGAGATCGAGAAGGCCAGTGACGCGTTGTGGAACCTGCTGCTGGGGATTCTCGACAAAGCGACGCTGACGCTGGGCGACAACCGGCGGGTCGATTTTTCGCGCGCCATGATCTTCATGACCAGCAATCTGGGCGCGGGCGAGATGAGCTCGATACTGGCGCCGCGGCTGGGCTTCAACGCGATGAGCCGCGAGGAGAGCTCGAAGCCGGCGCCGCTGAACGAGAAGGTGACGTCGAAGATCTCGCGGACGGGGATTGAAGCGGCGCGGAAGAAGTTCACGCCGGAGTTCATGAACCGGCTCGACAAGATCGTGGTGTTCAGACCGCTGGGCGAAGAGCAACTGCGGCGGATTCTGGACATCGAGCTGGGGATGGTGCAGCAGCGGGTGTTCAACAACGCGCTGGACCGCTCGTTCATCTTCACCGCCACCAGGGAAGCCAAGGAGCACCTGTTGCGGGAGGGCACCGATGCCAAGTACGGAGCGCGGCATCTGAAGCGCGCCATCGAGCGGCTGCTGGTGCAGCCGATGTCGAACCTGATGGCGACGGATCAGGTGCGGCGCGGGGACTGTATCCGCGTGGACTACGATCCGGCGCAACTGAAGATGATCTTTTTCAAAGAGGCGGAAGGATTGGCGATGGCGGCGATGGCGGAGATGATCGACCCGTCGCTGATGTGCCTGAGTCAATCGCTGGCGAACGCGGCGGCTGCCGAGCCGGCGCGGATGCAGAGCGCGCGGACGAGCCGGCGGAGTTAGCCGACAGCCTCATCCACGCGGGTGTGTGATATGCTTCAGGCGCATGAGACCCACGCGCCGCGACTCCCGCGGGCTTCTGCTTGCCATCTCGATTTTCCTGTCTTCGTTCCTCCTGATCCGGGCGCAGTCCTCGACGGGCCAAATCGACGTCACCGTGGCCGATGCCTCCGAATCTCTGGTCAGCGATGCTCGTGTGACCGTCACGGGAGCGGAAACCGGGGCCGTTGTGCGGACACACAGAACGAACGAGTTGGGCCTGGCTGCCATGCCATTGCTTCCACCGGGGACATACGACGTCAAGGTGGAAAAGGATGGTTTCAAGAGTCTGCTCCGGAAGGGAGTCGTCCTCCGGGTAACCGAGGTCGTATCTCTCCGGCTCGCTTTGGAACTCGGCTCCACCATCCAGGCTGTGACCATCCTTGGAGAGTCGCCGCTGGTCGACACAGCGACCAACGCCGAAGGCCAGGTGATCACCGACGTCACGATGCAACAGTTGCCGCTGAACGGGCGCAACTACCTGCAGCTCTCGATTCTCACCGCCGGTACGGTTCCCTCGGTCAACAAGGACCAATCTTTTTCCGCGTTCGGGAATCGCGGCATGCAGAATGTCTATCTGCTGGACGGCGGCTTGAACGAGTCCTTCATCCGCGGCATCGACAATCACCAGCGCGATGCCGTGCGCCCTTCCCTTGAGGCAATCCAGGAGTTCAAGGTCCAGACGGGCAACTACTCAGCGGAGTACGGAAGTTCCGCGGGCGGCGTGGTCAGCGTGGTGACCAAGAGCGGCACCAACGAGATCCATGGCGCGGTGTTCAACTTCCTGCGCAACAGCGCTGTCGGCGCGCGAGACTTTTTCGCCCCGCCCGGACCCGTCCCGCACCTGGTCTTCAACCAGTATGGAGGCGCATTGGGCGGGCCCATCGTGAAGAACCGCGCGTGGGTGTTCGGAGCGTAACAGGGGACCCAGATCAGGCAGGAGACAATCCAGATTTCCACCATTCCCATTCCAGCGTTCAAGAGCGGCGTGTTCAACGTGCCGGTCTTCGATCCGAATACGACGGTTCCCGCCGGCAGCGGCTTTGCTCGAACGGTTTTCGCGAACAACGCGATTCCCAGCTCCCGGTTCAACTCAGTCGGCAAGTCTCTGGCTGACCGTTATCCCGATCCCAACCGCCCGGGACTGGGGGCCAACTACCTGCGCACCGCACCGACTTCCACCGCCCTCCACACCGCCACCTTCCGCGGCGACGTCCAGTTGAGCTCCGAAGACCGAATGTTCGGCCGGCTGACCTTGGACAGGAGCTATGTCACCGGGCAGCCTCCCTTGCCGCAGCCGGCGGATACACCCGTGACGCAGCAGATCCCTTCCTGGAACTTCGGCTTCGGTTACACGCGCGTGTCCGGGCCGACGCTGGTCAACGAGTTTCGCTTCGCCTGGAGCCGGCCCGGAATTTCGAAGGACGCTACGGCCCCGAAGGATGAAATCATTCCTGGCGCGCTCGCTCCCGGCGTCAACAGCAGCACGCCGGTATTCAACGTGACTGGCTTCGCCCAACTCGGCCAGCAGCCGGTGGGACTCACAAACGTTCCGCTGGACAAGAGTTCCGCCGTCTGGGAGTTCTCTGACAACGCGACCAAGAACATGGGTGCTCATCTTCTGAAGTTCGGCTTCACGCACCAGTTCCTGAAGTTTTACACGCTCACCACGTTGCAGGGCCGAGGCGCCTTTACCTTCGACGGGAGTTATACGCAGAATCCCCAGGCGCGCCCGAACACTGGTTCCGGCCTCGCGGATCTTCTGCTCGGTTACGCGCAGACTGTGACTTTGAGCAGCCTTGGCATCTCGGACCTGAGAGCGCAAAACGATCTGATGTATTTCCAGGACGATTGGAAAGTCACGCAGCGCCTCACTCTGAATCTGGGCCTGCGCTACGAGCTGTATTGGCCCATCACCGATACCCAGGATAAGCTCGGCAATTTCGTCCTGGATCGTTCCGATCCCGATCTCGGCCGCCTCGTCTATGCCGGGCTTAATGGGAGGTCGCGCAGCATGATGGCGGTGGACCGGAACAACTTCGCGCCGCGCTTCGGATTCGCTTACCGTGTTCCCAAGACCCGCGATCTGACGGTGCGCGGCGGATATGGGATGTTCTACGGCAACCCCGACGAGCAGACCGGTGTTGGGGCGATGATGACGAATAATCCGCCGTTCGTCGGCGCGGGCGGCCTCAATCTGATTGGCGATCGCACGCAGCCGTCGTCCGCATTCAACCTGAGCGGAAGGCTTCCTGCCCAGCCTCCGCCCATCCGGCCGCAGGATTTCGTGCTGGTTCCCGCGGCGACCGCGACTCTGTTCAGTTGGCAGCGCGCCTACACCGCGCCGGTGGTGCACCAGTGGAATCTGAGTTTCCAGAAGCAGCTTGGGGCAAGCACCGTGCTCGAGCTGAGCTACGTGGGCAACAGCAGCCATGGTTTGTGGGGCACCCACCCCGGCAATCAACCGCGCACTCCCGGACCCGGCGGGATCAACACACGCCGGCCGCTGGCCGCCTACACGATCGCTCCGGTGACCGTTGCCGAGCCCTGGAGCAGAGGCCACTACGAGGGGGCGATCGCCCGGCTCGAGAGACGGATGAGCCGGGGACTGTATTTTCTCGCGAGTTTCACATACGGGCGGGCGATCGACTTGAGCTCCGGGGCCGGCCTCGACGGCTGCGCCTACTGCGGCGTGCAGGGGGCAATCCAGGACGCGTACAACCTGGCCGCCCAGCGCGGACCTTCGGATTCGAACGTGCCGCGCCGCTTCGTCTTCAGCGCGACCTGGGATCTCCCCTTCGGGCGTGGACGGCAGTATCTCACCAGCGGCTGGGCGGCGCATGTGCTGGGTGGCTGGCAGACCAGCGGGATCTGGACGGCGCAAGACGGGTCGCCGTTTACGCTCAATCTACCGCTCGACAACGCGAACGTAGGGCAAACAAATTGGCCGAACCGCGTTTGCGGCGGCCGGCTGGAAAACCCCACTGTGCGGCGCTGGTTCGATGAGAGCTGCTTCCAGACTCCGCCCCCCTTCACACTTGGGAATGC
>JACQDF010000353.1 GCA_016201205.1 Acidobacteriota bacterium | reverse complement strand
GTATCGCGGTCAATTCCAACACCGTCCCGGCGAACGGGATCTCTGCCGCCTCCCACGAGGACTGCATCTGAAACTTTAAACCGCGCCGCAAGGTTGGTGGAACCAAAAAACTTACAGACATCGCAGAAGCTAACGGCTTCATTTTCAGCGAGGCTCCTCTCCACTTGTTCCGACTCGCTGTCGCTGGCACACGTCGAAAGCGCTTCGAAGTTAACGCATTGCTGCCCCGGCCAGAGCGTTTCCAGCAGCCGCTCGGCGGTGGATCGCAGAACTCCTCGCAGCGATGATCCCGGAACGTACGGGAGGTTGTTCATGCGGATGAAGGGAGCGTCCGTCGTGGTGCCTGCGACGCCGGTACCGATATGGAGTCCCGCCTCGCTGTGAAGGGTTCCCTCGATCACGTACCGGTTCTCGATCTTATCGAAGAATGCCATTTATCTGTCCTCCTCTTTCAGAGACCGAATCTTCATTAAGAGAAGCGCCAAGAACCTTCGCGCCCTTTGCACACGTAAGTACTGATCGATCTCGTCTTGGTCCGCTTTGTTGAACTCTTGCGACGCCAGACAATCCTGAAGCATCTCCCACTTCTTTGACTTCGGCGGGATCGTGGCTTGTTCAATCTCATTCAGTAGCGCGTCCCGCAGACTCGGTTCGTTTGGGGAGCCGGCTGGCAAATCCCAGGCTCTTCTGGCAGGCTTGCGTTGATTCACTGGGCGTTTGGCGTCATCGGTCATCCACGTGTCCAACCTTTGATGCATTTCCTCCCACCGCCGTACACCTTCGCCTTGCCGGCGAAGGCCTTCCCATTGCGACCACCGGACCTGATCCACCCAGGGACGGTGATCGTTCACCCATTGCTCTACGCGCAGCGCCAGTGCTTGGCCGCCGGACCATTCGTGGCCCAGGATCCATTGTTTGCGTCCTTGCCGCTCGGCATCCGTCATAATCTCTCCGCGCATTCGGCATGAATCTCGTGACAGCAGCGCACTTCCCCGAACCCTTCTATTCGGCGCTCTCCGATGCCGCTGGCTTCGAGCTGTTCGCCCCACGCAGCCATCTGGGCAATCATGGTTCGGTCTTGCTCGCATCCGAACAAGAAACACGATCCCGCTGCGATCCCGCTTGCCTCGCTGCGGGGAACCTGGGCCGCTTCATGCCATCCCCCGATGAGTGTTGGGCGGCTGAACCAGCTCAGCAGTTCCCATCCCTCTTTCAATCCGACATCGGCAGGTCCGAGCCACGTTTTGAAAAGGAGGTAATCGTCTCGCACGATTGCCGGCGCCTGAAGAGTCACCGATACCACCACTTTCCCCGTGAGCCGCTCGCGTAGCTGCGCTGCCTTGTTCTGCATCTCTTCGACCCTTACTTGAATGTTCACTTCGTCAGCCCTCGCCTCGGACCAGCGGAGTTGAACCTCGCCTTGTCCCCGGGAGCGAGCTCTGCCCAGGCGTAGAGAGAGATCTTTGTCCTCGGGCCACAACTGCTTGATTTCGTCCATGAGCCCGTCCGCGACAGTGATATATCCGTGGAACTTCTGGCCTTGTTCGATGCTCCGCACGGAAAAAAGCTGCCCGCTGCGTGTCTTGAGGAGTTTCCGATCGATCGCCGAGTGCGTGATCCGCCGGGTCCGCACAGCCTCGGTCTGGAAAGCTTGGCCGCCCGTACGCCGTCTCACCTTTCTTGTGAAACCAAGCGCTACCTCGAGCTTCGCTCCGCATTGGTTCCCGTTGGATAAGTCATGGCACGTTTCTGCACAATCGACTCCAGCAGCCACTCTGAGCAGGCGATCCATAACCGCGTGTTCGTCGCGGTTGTCCTTGCACAAACGCGCCGATAACGGCCAGAAGTCGGCTCCAGCAGGCCTCAGACAGCCGAACCTGACACCACCACTCACGAACAGCCGCTGGAACGCCGCGTCGCCCAACTCGCGGCCTGTTTGCCGTCCATACCAGGCGGCCATTGCTCCCCGCACCGCGGTTCCTGGAATCCACTCGAGGGTGTCCACATCATTTCCGGTTGCTCTCCGGACAGTCATAGCCACTGGCGACATGATCTGAGCTTCGACATGCAGCTTCACGGCTCGCTCCGATTGTCGCCTTGCGACGTTTGATGGCGGATTTCAAAGCGGCATTGTCCAAGCCCACGTGCGGAGTCCGCTCCAAAATGAGTCAACAGCATGGTACAGTGCCGCAGCAACTGTTCGTCCGCTGGAGTCAGATCGCCCTCGATCCGGCCCTCGAAACTGAGCGCCGGTGCAACCTCGGTGGTGAACAGGTGCTTGGCTCGTACGATTCGCAGCCGGCGATCGATTGCTGTCGTGGCACGAATTGTCGTGCCATGGGCACGTCCCTTGTCGGCTGGCGCGAGTTGCCGCAGCAAACTCGCCTCCTCGGCTACCGGTCGTGCATCCGTGAAGACCAGCGAGCCCCCCCGCCAAGGCGAACCGAAAAGACGGCACAAAACACACGGTCCCGTTCCTTCCGATTCGGACGGCCGGCAGAATTGACCCGCCACTTGGCCGCAAATCGATTCTGAGCCCAAAGTAGTAACCAGCCGCGCCGCCGCGTAGCGGAACTTGCCCTTGATCGCCGACCCGGCCAGATACGGCAGTCCATTGCCGTCCTGCAAAAAAGGCCGGTCGACGATCCCGGCCATGCCATAGCCATTCCCGTGATGCAATGGAGTGTCGAACCGGATTGTCAGTCCTCTACTGGTCATGAACGAACTCCCACAATTCAACCAAGTCCGCTCCACGAGTCACCCTTCCTCCCGGCAGGTGTTGCCACAGCAACGGCCCGACACATTCGCGTTTTCGCAGGATCGAACGGACTGGCGGGCTCAATCGGAGAAGAAGATTCAGATACTCATATGTCCCAGGCAGCTCGTCCTCCTGGCATATCTCGTGCAACCTGTGGATCTTCGAGCGGGGTGCCTCTTTACTCTTAAGTTCCAGGATCTGGTCACAGAACAGCAGAAAAACGTCGAGCGAGTACGGGCATGCTGTCGCGTGGCGATCTGCTTGGTCCCCTTCTTCCGCCAGAGACGAGGTTATCAGCCGGAACGACGCCGAGTGCTGTCCCCGGAGTTTCTTGGCCTCGCGGCAACATTGCTTGGCCACTAGCATGAACTCACTGATCGGGAAGTGACTATGCGCATACACAATGCCGGCGGAAAACCACGGCGGTTCCAGACCTTCCCAACGGGCTGGCTTCACAAACTCTTCTCGAAACTCTCTTAGAAAAGGGACGGCCGCATCCGCGGCCATGATCACGACCGCGTCATCCCCTCCGACGAGAAGCTTCACGACCCGTAGTTCTTCCCCGCGTCTCGTTACATGCATCGTGGCGCAGTCAACCGAACCATGCAACGCTTCATCCACTGCCATGCTCACAGTGCGGCATTGCTCTTTATTGGCGATATTCCGTTCCAAATACTCCCCCATGCGGTCCAGATCCAGATACAGCAGTGCCAGGTAGTTCTCCGGGCTGCCTAGTTGGCCCAATCTCTCGAAATCCGCAACCTCGTGCGCACCGGCCTCGCCCTTCCACCATTTGCTGCTGCAAGCGTCACAACAGGAGACCACCTGGTTGCCGGCTTCCGGGACCAGCGTTTGCGCCGGCCGGAGACCGCACCGTTCGCAGCTTGACCACAACCAGTGCGCTCCGTCCACCGACAGATCATTTCGTTGGCGTTTCCTTCGTTCGACGGCATCCCGAACTCTTTTCCATGCTGTTGGAAAGGAATCCTCGCGCTGGTCGACGTACGCTGCCGAGATTGTTGCCGACCGGGTCACGGTTCGGAAAACCTCTTCGGAAGCCTGGCAGAACCGCTGCGCCTCGGGCCCGGTGTCGAACTCGGCCAGCGCCAATCCACCATTGGCAAAAATCACTTCACTATGAAACTGTGATTCGATCCTTTCGATTGCCTGAGTCTGAAGCCTGCTGGCGCCTCGAACGTAACGCAATTGCGAGGGTCCGAAGACATACTCCTGGACGCGATCGGCATCAGCTAAAGCGAGGTAACTCACGATTCTGCTCCTGTGGACAGATGCAACTTCGGACAACGGAAACAGGCCAGCCATTGTGAGCATTATAACCGACTCGCGAAGAAGTTCAAGACTGGGCTTAGAGGCATTTTAGAGGCATTCGAGGCACATGGGCATCCTGGTCAACGATGTCTGCGGTGGCGTTGCACACGGTGTCGTGGTCGAGGAGTACCCGGCCTATCACAAAGGATCATGCGTCCTTGTTTGGTCGCGTTTATCAGCTTACTCCGCTGACCGTTTGAATTCGCGCTATTCCCGTTCGTCCCGACTCCCTCCTTTGGCGTCACCCCACACAACCCCGGTCACACCCATTCTCCCCCAATATTATCAATATCCTACCGCCATTTCCGCCAAATCCCGCATAATCCCTATGTCATCCTTGGGCAGGTATGACTACTTCTCACGACTCCACCAAACATCGCTCCGCGGCCCAAACCGCCGCCTCCCGAGCCAACGGCGCAAAATCCCAGGGCCCCAATACCCCCCAGGGCAAACAGCGCTCCTCCCAAAACGCACTCAAACACGGGCTCCGTTCCCCTGCCATCGTCCTTTCCAATGAATCCCCGCAACGCTATGACCAGCTCTTCGCCGCCTACCACGCCGAGTGGTGTCCCATCGGCCAGACCGAAAACGACCTCCTCCTCCACATGGTCCACGCCCAATGGCGTCTCCGCCGCCTCTGGGCACAGGAAACCGCCATCCTCGATTCGGAAATCTTCCTCCAAAAACCCGATTTTGACCACACCTTCTCCACCACCACCCCCGCCCTTCGCCAGGCCGACGCCCTCATGAACATGGCCGTCGGCAATCCCTTTGTTCTCGAGTACCTCAACCGCGCCGAACTACGCCTGCTCCGCGCCTATGACCGCGCTCTCAAACACCTCCTCCACCTCCAGACCATCCGCCTCGGTCGCGAACCGGCCCTTCAGCCCGCCACACCCCAACCCGAGATCAAAAATGGAACGAACAAACCCGGCAGCCCACCCCCGCAAACGCCGCCGTCCGTGCAAACCGACCCCCGCAACTACGATGATCCGGAAATGTTCGCCTGGCTTTCGGCTTTCATCCCCTCCCCCAACCGCCCCTCCAAGCACCGCAACGAGTGGAAGGACTCCAGCCACCCCGATTCCATCGCCCCCGCTGCTTAAAATCGATGGCTTATATCTCGAAAAGGCTGGCAAAATCCGTCAAATTCGGCGCGACACCCGCTTTCTCTCTCCCTCCATCTTCACTCGATGACCCCGTCGCCTTCGCCCGCCACTCACTCCATTTCCACCCCGACCCGACCCAGATGGACCTCCTCCAACGCAATCCGCGCCGCCTGATCTTGAATTGCTCCCGCCAGTGGGGCAAGTCCACCATCACCTCACTCAAAGCCGTCCACCACGCCCTCACCAATCCCGCCTCCCTCACCCTCATCCTCTCCCCCACCGCACGCCAGTCCGCCGAGTTCCTCCGCAAAGCTTCCTCCTTCTTGTCGCAACTACGCATTCCCACTCGCGGCGACGGCCACAACGACATCTCCCTCCTCCTCCCCAACCAATCCCGCATCGTCGGACTCCCCGGCGTCGACACCACCATCCGCGGCTTTTCCTCCGTCTCCCTCCTTTTGATCGATGAAGCCGCCCGCGTCCCCGATGAGCTCTACTTCGCCGTCCGCCCCATGCTCGCCGCCTCCAACGGACACCTCTGGCTGATCTCTACTCCCGCCGGCCGCCGCGGCTTCTTCTACCAAACCTGGACCTCCTCTGACTCCGCCTGGACCCGCATCTCCGTCCCCGCCACCGAATGCCCCCGCATCTCACCCCACTTCCTCGAAGAAGAACGCGGCGCTATGACCGCCCGCTTCTTCCGCCAGGAATACCATTGCGAATTCCTCGACTCCGACGACGCCGTCTTCTCCTCCCACCTCCTCCACCAGGCCCTCGCCCCCATCACCCCACTCTTCCAGCCCGGTCCACCCGCCCTTGTCTACCTCCCCATCCGAGGCCTTCCATCCCCACCTACACCGCCCCACTTCTTCATCGGGCTCGACCTCGGCCAGAAACATGACTACACCGCCATCGCCATCCTCGAACGCGCCCACGTCGTCGACGGCCCTCGCGATCCCGCCACCTATGCCTTCCCCATCAAGACTGTGTACTCGATCCGCTACCTCGAACGCCTCCCACTCAACACCCTCTACCCCGACATCGTCAGCCATGTCTGCCGCCTTACCCGCCATCCCTCCCTCGGCAAACGGAAAACCCTCATCGTGGACGCCACCGGAGTCGGCCAGCCCGTCGTCGATCTCCTTCGCCAGGCGGAACCCGCCGCCAACCTCATCCCCGTCGTCCTCACCGGCGGCGGTCATCCCTCCATCGACGGCAGCACCCACCGCATCCCCCGTCACGAATTGCTCACCCACCTCGAAATCGCGTTCCAGACCCAGCGCCTTCAGATCTCCAGCCAACTCCCCGATGCCACCACCCTCATCCACGAGCTCGAAAACCTCCGCCGCAAAGTGAAAGACACCGGCGACGAAACCATCGCCCCCTGGCGTCACTCCACCCACGACGACTACGTCTTCGCCGCCGCACTAGCCAACTGGCGCGCCTCTACCTCATGAAGCCGTGGCCACTGCCGGGGTCCTCTTCCTCAATTCGGGTTTTGGGCAATCGGGATGACTTTGTCGGCGACCAGCACCGTCGATTCTCTCCGGCTGGTTCCCTGACTTGTCACCAGCAGCTTGATCGAGCCCGGCCCCGTACCGCTGGCAGGGCTATCGAGCACAGCCCAGCTCGCGTTGCTGATCGCGCTCCAGGAGCAGTCGGGGGCAGTCTCGATATCCAACGTGACGCCGCCGCTTGCCGAAGGACCTCGGCCAGAGGGCGGGATTTCGAGCGTGTCCGCGTTGACGCTGTAGCTGCACAGCGGGCCGGGCCCAAGCCACACTTTCCATACGCCGCGGCCGTGTGTGAACGCGTGCAGCCAGGCGCCTTGGCCACTGGGCTGAAGCGAGAGCGATTCCACCACCGTGTTGGGAAAGCCCGAATCTTCCTTGGCCCAGGAGACGCCGCCATCGAGCGAAACAAAGATGCCAAGGTCCGTGCCGATGTACAGCGTTCGCCGGTTTCGCGGATCAGCCACGATCACATGCACCGGGATATCCGGAATGCCGGTGTCCCCTTCGCCGTCGATCGGTCTCCAGGTGCCGCCGCCGTCTTCGCTCTTGTAGATATGGCGATCGCCGGCGTCGGAGTTGAAGGTGCTGTAAGTTGCGTAGGCAATGCCGGGGTCGGCAGGATCGAAGGCGATCCACGAAACCCAGCCGGAGCGCGGCTGCACGCGAGGCCAGGTCGAGTCCGCCGGGGCAGGACCGCCCCCCGGGGCAGGACCGCCCCCCGCTTCGAGCGCCTGATCGGTTCGATAGATCACCCCATTGCGCGCACCCGCCAGTACACGGTTCCCGCCCGCGGGCGAGACGGCGATGGCGGTGATCGGGGAGGTGGACAATTCCGCGCTGGCGCGTGTCCAGGAAACGCCGCCGTTGGTTGTTCGCCAAATCGAATGCCCTCCAGTCCACAGCCGGTCGGACTCGGAGGGATCCATGGTGAACGGGGCGATGAACTGGAAGTTCGAGACGGGCTCGAGGATGCCGCTGGTGGCCCCGCGATAGCTTCGCCCGCCATCAACCGACCGCACCAGAGACAGGCGTGTGTTGCTCACATAGAGAATACGCGCATCCTTGGAGTGAATCGCCGTGTAGCCGCCATCGCCATCAAAAATACGCATCCAGTTGTTATGCCCGCCGGAGTCCGCGCCCCGCTGGGTGCCGTTGTCCTGAGTGCCCCCGAAGTAGAAATGGCCGCCGGGGTAAACCGAGCCATGGTAGAACTGCGTGACCGAGTAGTTATTGTTCAGCGCCGTCCACTGGATCGAGCTGTTCGAGGCGCTGCAAGCGGCCCGCGTTCCAGTGGCGACGGCGCCGCGGGCGTTCTCAGTGCGATAGATGCCCCCGTCATTGGCGACCACCAGCGTCTGGTTGCGGTCGCCGTCATAGAGCGGGTGGAACACGATGGCATGATGATCGGCGTGCGAATACTGAGCCGCGTCACGCGCCCACCAATGCGAGGCCAGGCCCCAGTTGGCGCCGCCGTCGTCGGAGCGGAACAAATCGATCCCGCCCGCCCAGACACGCTCGGGATCCAGCGGATCGACGGCAATGACATTGTCGTACCAGCCCTGGCTGGAAAAGGACTTGCGCCCTCCGAAACAGACATCGCTGAAAAAAGCGCGCGGGTTGCTGAGCAGCACTGTGTTGAGCGGGGTCTCGCTCGTGTTTCGCACCCGCGCCTCCCACGAGCCGGGATCGCCGTCGCGCATCGAGCGATAGACGCCAAACAGGCCGTCGCGGTAGCAAGGGCTCGGCGGGCTGGACCCCGGATTGTCCGGGCAACTGCCCGGCTCAGCGCTCGAGATCAGAGCGTACACGACGCCGCGGCGCGACGGTGCGATGGCCAGCGAAGCGCGCTGCATCTCGTCAAAGGAGAGCGCCGTCTCCCACCCGCTGCTCTCTTCGGCGCTCTTGTTGCGAAGGATCGCTGCCGGCGTGCCGCGGCAGAAAGCAAACAGGAAATCGTGACCGGTGTCCGTGCGCAGGGCCAGATCCTGGCAGCCGATGGCCGAGTTGAGCCGCGGCAGGATGCGTTGCCATGTGCCACCCGCATCGAGGCTTCTCAACACGCCTTCGTTGGTGGCTGCGTACAGCCGGTTCGAGTCCAGATCGCTGACGGCGAGCTTGTTCACGTAGTAGAACGAATTGGCGCCGGTTGCCTCGAGGCGCGTCCAGGTCTCGCCGCCATCCGTCGTCTTGAAAATGCCGGCGCCGCGGACGGCATCGATGTTGCTGAAGCCCTCGCCGGTGCCCGCGTAGACAGTAGCAGGGCGCTGGGGATCGATGGCCAGAGTGCTGACGGCAATATTCGGGAGCAGGTCGCTGAGCGGACGCCACCAGCCGCCCGCGTCTTCCGTTTTCCAGACTCCGCCGGCGACGCCGCCCGCATACATGATCTCGGGATTGCTCGAGTCGATGACCAGGGCCCGTGTGCGGCCGCCGACGTTGCCTGGTCCAAGCGGCGTCCACGCTCCGAGCGAAACACCGCGCTCGCGCCGGAGCGCTTTGGACGAGTCGAGCGGCATGCGGCGCATCTGCTCCCGCGCTCGGAAGTAGCGCTCGACAGGCAGTTCGCGCATACCCGCGGGAAGCCGCTTGCTGAGAAAATGCGCGATGGCTTCTCCGGGCTGGTCTTCTCCGGCCGGCATCGCGGTTCTCTCACAGCCGGCCAGCATCAGAATCGCAGCGCAACAGAGCCACTTCATCGAAGCACAATTTTGGCCAGCCCGGCATTGCCGGCCGCATCGAAGGCGCGAATCACAAGCAGATGCTCACCGGCCGCCAGGCCGCTGAGAACTCCTCGAAACCGCTCCCGCGCGGAATCGGCGACTCCATCTTCCACCTGCAACGGCATCCATGGGCCGGCGTCGATCGAGCATTCCGCGCGGCGGATGGCGGAAGCCGTATCCTCGACCAGCACATCGAATTCGACGTTGCCGCCGCTGACGCGGGGTACACCGGGCTTTACCTGAGGCGGCGTATTGTCCACCAGCACAGGGGCGCTGATGAGTTCCCCTTCACGAGCCTGTGACGCCGGATTCGATGGCGCATCGGTGGCCACGATGCGGAAATGGTATTTGCCGTCGGCCAGCGAATCGCCGTCCAGCGTCAGCGTAAGCTCGCTCCAGTTCGTCTTCAGCAGCTTCCATTGGCGCTCTTCTTCGCCGCGGAAGTAGATCGAATAGGACATCTTGTCGCCATCGGGATCCTCGGCCTGCCAGCTAAGGACGAGCTGTCCGGTCGAGGCGCGATTCACCGTCTGCGTCGGATTGCCGGCCGAGGTGGCCGTGGCGTCGCCGGTGTCCGTCACCGTGATGCTATAGACCGTGTTAGGCGCGGCTGCGCCGGCAACGCCCGGCTTGGCCGGTGCTGCCGGTACAGCCTGTGTGTTCACGGTGATCGACTTGACCACCGGCTGGCTGTTTTGCGGCAGATACGCGATGATGACGCCGTCAAGCTCCGGGGAACGGCTGGCGCCGGCAATCAACTCCGCTTTCCACTGGATGTAGCGGGCGTTGGGACTCGAAATGGGCGTGCCGGAAGCTTCGATGGGCGCGGACCAGTCGCTCCAGGTCTTGTCCGGACGCGCCGAGTTTCCCGTGCGTGTGCGGATGACGAGCTTCGCGCCCTGCGGCAGAACGCCACGCCAGGCGAGCCGGCCCCAGCGGGCGGCATTGGTGGCGTCGTGCACCGGCGATTCGAATACTCCGCTCGCTCCGGTCTGGCTTCCGATGCGCAACAGCTTGGCTCGGTGGCTGGTGGCGGCCAGGATTCCATCCGCGAGCGGAATCAGGCGGGTCGCCTCTCCCTCCCGCGTTTCCACCAGCAGCGTTGGTTTGCGATCCGCTTCCAGCCGATACACGCGGCCCTGGCCATCGGTCGAGAACAGAATCTCGGAGCCGAGCGGCGCGAGGTCGTAGATGTTTTCTTCTTTCGAGACCCACAGCGTCTCGACCAGGTTGTCCGGGTGAATGCGGTAGATGGCCGCCTTGTCGACGCCGGAAACATCGAGGACGGCAGAGGCAGCCACTGCCGGAGCGGACGCCGCTGCCGGCGGTTTCCCCGCTTCCGGCTTCGGCTTGATCTCGACGCCGCCCTGCACACGGGCCGCCTCTTCGGTCACGGTGATGCTGGTGGGCGCTGCGGTGACCGTGATGGAACTTCCCGTCGAGGAAACAGCGCCCTGCGCTCCAGCCTGCTTCCTGCCGAATGCGCCGCCGAGCGCGGCGACGTACAGGCTGCCATCCGCGGCAGGCACAATCGCGCGGATCTCCGGCAGATTCGAGTCGTAAAGCGCGAACGCTTTGTCTTTCTCCGTGATGCGATACAGGATGCCGTTGGGATCCGTACCCGCCAGCAGGCGTTGCTCGCGATCGAAGGCCATCGAGGTGACGTGCGATTGGCCAGTCTCATACCAGACTTCGCCGCTGTTGGGGCCGGTAATGCGGAAGATCTTGCCTTCCTCTCCGGTGCCCGCGTACAGCGCGCCATCCCGCCCCGAGGCAAGCGACCAGATGTACTTCGTCTTCGGCTCAAAATAGGCGGTCGCCTTGCCGCCTTCGATGCGATAGATCTTGCCGCCAGGGGAAGTGCCAGCGTACAGCACTCCCTTGGCGTCAATCACCAGCGCGAACACCTCAGGCTCCGGAGCGGTCCAGATCAATTCACTCTTGCCGGCCGCATCCACGCGGTATAGCTGGCCGCGGTGGCCGGTGGCGAGGTACGTCTCCGAATTGACTCCCCGTGCGATACTCCAGATGACGGGCTGCTCGGAAGTGAACAGCGTATCCGTGCGCGGGGCAATCAGCAAACGACCGTCGCGGGTGAGCGAGATGCCCTGAAAGCGGCCTTTGATGAACTCCTGAAAGCTGTTCATTTCCCAGTAAGCAGTGCCGGCAGCTTGAGCCACCAGGCTGGAGAAAAGGAAGGCGGCGGCGCGAGTCATTCTCTCACCTCGACAGTGGCGGTTCTCGAGCCGGTGACCATCACTTCACCCGGCGCCACTTCGATCTCGGCGACCTTCGAGCCAAACTGCTGGCCGAAGGCCAATACGCCCTGCGAGCGCGCCAGCAGGTTGGCGATCGAGGGCGGCGGAGAGGGCAGATCCTCGCCTTGCGAAGAATACGACGGCTCGGCGCGCCAGACGCGCAGGTAGGCCCTGGTGTTGCTGCGAAGCCCATTCAGCAGCGTGCTGACCTGGACGGCGGATCTGGGCGGGAGCAGAATCGACTGGCGGAACTCGGTGAAATTGGTCACCAGCGCATCGGCGGCGGTGAAATGCAGATTGCCTGTCGGCGCGCCGGCCGGGACGCGGTACGTCACCGTGTGCGCCACGCTCCTTCCTTCGGAAGCGAGCAGGATGGTCACCGGTACGATCTCGCCGGGGCGGACGATGCGCCGGCCCACGTGCAGGTCTTCAATCTGCATCTGGCGGCGCGCCGGGATGGCATCGATGCTCACATCCACGGCTTTGACACGCAGATCGCCAAATCCGCTCTGCATGGCATAGGCCAGCGGAATCGCGACGCTCTGGGCGGCCAGCAGGGGCACGTTGAATTCGCCGGAATAGACGTTGGCTGAGCGCACCGAAGGCGCATTCGCAAAGTCGATGTTCTGGCGCACGGTGAAGCTGACGGCGCCTGCCGTTCGCTCAGTGGCGTCGAGTGCGGAGAAGGCGCTCACTTGCAGCAGGAACGGCGTGAGCGCGGGGTCCTGCACCATTTGCATCTGGTAGCGCGAGGAGCGGTCACCGCCTTTCACGGCGATCGAGACCGGGATCAGGCGCGCACTGCGGCCCAACTCGCCGCGCACAGCGGTGCTGTAATCCTCGGTGATGCTGCCCAGCCATTTGCGCGCCGTCGAGATCTTGAAGGAAGTCGAGAGATTGGGCAGCAGTGTCAGCACCTCCGCACTCGCAAACGGCATCTCCACTTCCCCCAAAGAGATGAAGCGGTGCCCGAACGCGTAGAGGCGATTTCCCTCAATGTGGGTGACCGTGCCGTCGGCGCCGATGCTGAGATCGCCGGATACGAGCTGCACACTGATCATGGCGCCGGGCTTGAGCGAGGCGGGATCGCCGGTGGGCAGGTTCGAGCCACCGCCGCCCGAGATGCCCTGGCGCGGCTCGAGGCCGAGCCGCCGCAGCTCCGGCGCAAACTGCTCGATGGCCGTTGCCGTGAAACCGCTGAAGGAAACAGGAGTGGCGATTTCGGTAAGCCTGCTTTCGCCCCAGGCGATCTCGGCAGGCTTGCCCGCCCACGCCGTGAGGGCTTCGGCGGGCGCACAGGCCTGCCGGTCCACCAGGGCAAGCGAAAGGCACCTGGCCGGCGGGACGGAAGCGCGATCGAGCGTACGGGCTTCGCGCATTTCCTCGAAGGGCCGGATGCCGGCGATCGGCTCTTTTGCAAGCGAGAACGCCAGGGCCACCGCCCCCAGCAATTTGCCATTCACGTAAACAGGCGATCCACTCATGCCCTGAAGCACGCCGGTTCGCTCGAGCGGCCCCCCGCTCAAGCGGGCCAGAATCACTGCCTGTTTGGGACCGGCATTCTCGAGTACACCGAGGATTTCGACGCCGAACTGCTCGATGCGCTCTCCGGTGAATACCGTGTGGCCCGTGCCGCGCATGCCTGCCCGCACCTCCCGCAAGGGAAGCACCTGGGCGGCGGCCTGAACGGCCAGACAGGCGGCGATAACGAAACTGGCCCCCACAATCCTATTCTATCGGGTGGTCTGGTTGTGAGTGCGCACTTCCTATGATCTACTGAGGGGAGGACTGAACAGCAATTAGCCCACGATCATGAATCCCACGCTTCAGAAAGCGTCCACGGAAAATACACGCACAGCCGCACTTCCATGGAATCTGCCGGGGCTTACATGGGTCTTTGCACTGCTGATTCTGTGCTATGCGCCGATCCTGCTGGCGCTGGTAAACCAGTGGGCAACCGACGAGGACATGGGCCATGGGTTCTTTGTTCCCCTGGTGGCGGGCTACATCGGCTGGAAGAAGCGGGAGGAACTGGCGGCGGCCCCCTTGCGGCAGAACCGGCTCGGGGCTGTGTTGATGGCGCTGGCGGCGTGCCAGTCCATCGTGGGCACGCTGGGCGCGGAGTTGTTTCTGTCCCGCACGGCGTTTGTCTTCTCCCTGATCGGATGCGTGTTGTATGCAGGCGGAATGCCGGCCATTCGCGTCATGGCTTTTCCGCTGGCTCTCTTGTTTTTCATGGTGCCGATTCCCGCCATCCTCTATAACCAGATCACGTTCCCGCTGCAAATGATCGCCAGCCGTGTAGCCGAAGTGACCTTGAGTCTGGCCGGCGTTCCGGTGCTGCGTGACGGCAATATCCTCGAGCTGCCGAGCCAGCGGCTGTCGGTGGTGGAGGCGTGCAGCGGCATCCGGTCGCTGCTCTCGCTGTCGTTTCTCTCGCTGATTTACGGCTACTTTTTTGACGGCAAGCCGTGGATGCGCTGGGTCTTGCTTGCCTCGACGGTGCCGATTGCGATCACCGCCAACGCCAGCCGCGTGACGCTGACGGGCATCCTGAGCGAGATTGACCTCGATTATTCGCGCGGTGTCTATCATAACCTCTCGGGCTGGGTTGTTTTTCTGGTGGCGCTGGGAATGCTCATGATTTTCCACTACCTGTTCAATTCCGTGTACCGCCAGGTGAAGGAGCGAGTGGGGAAATGAATTTCCTGGCTTCGAAATCGATCCGCGTGATCAGCGTGCTGCTGATCTTGCAGGCAGCGGCATTCTACGGGCTGGCGCGCACCGAGCCGCGCCGAACGGTGGATCCGCTGGCGAACTTCCCCAGGGAATTCGCAGGCTGGAACATGATCAATGAGGGCGTCGTCGAGAAAGAGGTGATGGAGATTCTGAAGGCGGATGAAGTGATCACCCGCTGGTACGCTCGCCCGGACCGGCAGGCGGCCAGCCTGTTCATCGCCTATTTCACCACCCAGCGGACGGGTAAGACTCCGCACTCTCCGAAGAACTGCCTGCCGGGATCCGGCTGGGTGCCGTTGATCAGCGACCGCGTCCTGATCCGGATTCCATCCCGCGGAGAACCGCTGGAGACCAACCGCTACGTGGTCGCGCACGGCGAGGACCGGTCGCTGGTTCTGTACTGGTATCAGACGCACCACCGCACCGTAGCCAGCGAGTACAAGGCGAAGATCTATACGGTGCTCGATTCCCTTCGCTACAACCGCTCGGACACGGCCGTTGTGAAGGTGACGATTCCGATGCGCGACGGCAACCTGGAGCGCGCGACGGAGCTGGCAACGTCGTTCGTCGTGTCGTTCTTCGACCAACTGGCCCCATATTTTCCTTCCTGAGCGAACCCATGCTTGGCGCCTGCAAGATCATGGCGTTCGTGGGCACGAAGGATCCTGCCCGGGCGATGGCCTTCTATCGCGACACGCTGGGACTTCACCTGGCGGAAGAAACCCCCTTTGCGCTGGTGTTCGACGCCAACGGCGTGACGCTCCGTGTTTCCATTGTGCGGGAAGTGGTGGCGGC
>JACQDF010000352.1 GCA_016201205.1 Acidobacteriota bacterium | reverse complement strand
GCCGTTGTGCCCATAGGTGTTGTGGAGCAGCGTCGAGTAACAGAGCAGGAACCCCGGGTACTCGTAGACGACGTGCAGCGTGTCCGGAGACTCGCGGTTATCGGTCGCGTGGTACTTGCCGCCGGATGCGGCGGCGCTCAACGGTCCTTTCACGTTCATGGCCTCATGCGCGATGCCGATCAGGTGGGGCCCCCAGTCGGTGAGTTTCCCTCCTCCGTAATCGAAGAACCACCGCCACCGGCCACTTCGAAAGCGGCTCTCGTTGTAGGGGACTTTGGGCGCCGGCCCCAGCCACAAATCCCAATCGAGGCCGGCAGGTGGTTCCGAGTCAGGCGGATTTCCAATCCCTTGCGGAGGAGAGTATTCGTGGTTCCAACATTGCACGTAATGGATCTTGCCGAGCCGCCCCTCCTGAATGAGCTTCACGGCGCGCCGGAAATGAGTGCCCGAGTGCTGCTGCATGCCAACCTGGACGATGCGGTCGTTGCGGCGCACCGCCTCCACCATCAGCCGTCCCTCGCGAATGCAGTTGGACACGGGCTTCTCCTCGTACACATCCTTGCCGGCGTTGCAGGCGTCCACACACATCAGCGCGTGCCAATGGTCGGGCGTGGAAATCACCACCGCCTGGACGTCACGGTTTTCCAGGAGCTTCCGGTAGTCGCCGTAGGTCCTGGCTTTGCCCCCGGCGGCTTCCAACGCCGTTCTCAAGTTTGCTTGATAGACATCGCAGAGGGCGACGATCTCGACATCCGGATTCTTGCGGAAGGAGGCCAGGTTGTTGCGGCCCATTCCGCCGCAGCCGACGAAGCCCACGCCGATCCGGTCGCTGGGGGCCGTCGTGCCTCCCACTTGGGCCGAGGCAGGCGTTCCCGCCGCGACACCAGCCAGAGCGCCGTGCCTGACAAACTGTCTGCGATTCACTGTGCACCTCCAGTGTTGATATATTATCAAAAAAATTGCGCATATCTCAACCACTTTTTGAAACGGCTGGGCGTTTTGACCGCCACGTGGATCGGGCCACTAATGAGAATCTGGTTTTCGCTCATAGGTTCAGGCCCCACTGGTATACTCAAAGTGCTGAGGTGAATCGGTGGCCGAAATGAATCGCCAGCATCGTGACCGCCCGGTGGAAAACCGGCCCGTGGGTGTGCGGTACTCCGCGACCGGGCACCCTTCCATCGAACAACTGATGCCCGAGCAGGGCACGGGGCCTATCACTGACGTGTCCGTGCTTCACGGGGACTTCTGGCCGGAAGAGGAATCCGTTGAAGAATTCGTGGCGACGATCCGTGAATGGCGCGGCTACAAGCGAACTGACCCGTCCGCATGACCAAAGTCGTCGTCGATACGGACGTCGTTTCATTCATCTTCAAGAATCACCCTATTGGCTCCCTCTACGATCCGGAGCTCGCGGAACGCGTCGCACTGATCTCGTTCTCGACGGATTGAGAGCGCGGACGCCTGGATCGCAGCCACGGCGCTGCTCTACGGCGCCCCGCTGATCACGCACAATCGCCGTTGCGCCCAGCGTGCCATCCTTTTACCCGCTGCGCGGCTCGCGAAAAAAGGCGCCAACGCCACGGGTCGGAAGCAGGAAGGTCGTCCAACGCGGCATAATTGAGACCTTGTTTTCCGAACAACGAATGAGCTCCGGAGAGCTGTGCTGGGCGCGACGGCAGTGCAGGCAGTGACATCGTTTTCCCTGACCCAATTTCGAAATCGGCGCAGAAGCTGATCGCCGAGATGCGGCGTAAAGTCCAGGCGCACGTAGGCCGGCTGCCGGTATCCTATTTCGATACACATAAGACCGGCGAACTGGTATCGCGCATCATGAATGACGTGGAAGGGGTGCGCAACTTGGTGGGGACCGGGTTGGTCGAGTTTCTGGGAGGATTGCTAACGGCGGTTCTCGCGCTGGGAATGCTGTTCCGGATCAGCCCGCTGTTGACGGGGATCGCGCTGGCCGTCATTCTGACTTTTTCGGCGTGCGGGTGGTGAAGGGTTATCATGCCGAAGCGCGCGAGGAGGGGGGTGTTCGGGCGGGCGTCCAGCGATCGGGCGACTGGCTCGGTTTCGAAAAGCGGCTGACATGGATATAATGCCTCTTAACCTTCACCAAGAGAGGGAGCCATGAAGACCAAAATTGCCATCAGTGGACTGCTTGCCTGCTCCACAACCATGTTCTATCTGGCGGCGCAGCACACGTCCGCCGCCAAACCGAAGCGAGTGAACAAGGCGATCGAGCTGCTCGAACAAGGGCAGCCGGTCTATTACACAGGCGGACGCGGCGGCTATCAGGAAGGCCTTAAGACGGCCCAGACCTGGGCCGATTACATCAACTACGAAATGGAGCACGGCGCGCTGGACTTCACCGCGCTGCGCGAATTCATGCGTGGCCTGGTTGACGGCGGCCCCACCAAGAGCGGCCACAAAACGCCGGCGGTGATCGTCACCCTGCCCGTGCTGGGGGTGAACGAAGCGCACATGAACGCGAATTTCTGGGTGGTGCAGCAGACGCTGGCCGCCGGCGTGCACGGCATCCTGCTGTGCCATGCCCGCGATCCGGAGGCCATCAAGGTCTTTGTGCGGGCCTGCCGCTATCCGAACGCGAAGCCCGTGTCCCCCATCCTTGGCGAGGGATTGCTGGGCAATGGCAGCCAGGGCTATGCGTCGCGCATCTGGGGCCTCTCACCCGGCGAATACATGCGCAAAGCGGACCCGTGGCCGCTGAATCCGGAAGGCGAATTCCTGCTGGGCCTCAAGATCGAAGACAAGCACGCCTTGGCCAATGCGGAAAAGGTGGCCGCCGTTCCGGGAATCGCCTTTGCCGAGTGGGGCCCGGGCGACATGGGCATCTCACTCAATCTGCCGGATGGGCACGGGGCGAACGAGACGCTGCATCCCGAGATGGCCAAGGCACGCGCTCGAGTGCTGGCGGCGTGCAAGAAGAACAAGCTCGCCTTCCTGAACACCGTGCGCCCGGATGACGTCGACAAAATGATTGACGAAGGAGTGCGTATCGGCTCCGGCGGGCCGGAAGCCGCTGAGAAGGGCCGCCGGTACACCAAGCGGCAGATGCCCTGGTAGCTTATAGCTCGCTGCGGGCGGCCATGCCGGCAAACACGCGGTGGTGTCGAAGACGCCTTCCGCCTGGGCGATCAGGTAGCCAATGCCGATGCGGGTAGCGGTCGCCGAAGCCCTTCAGTCCGACACGCTCGATCCTGCGACATTGTCGAGCGCCGTCTTCCAGGGCAGCAGCGCATCCTGCTGGAACATGTAGGCGGCGCGGCGGTTGAGGCCGGCCAGCTTCTCTCCGAACACCTCGATGAGGCCGCCGGCAGGCGCGCTCAAATGCACGCCCGCAAGAGCAGTATACGACGCGCCGGCCGGCGTGCTGAACCGGCGGGTCACGCCATCGAGAAAAACAGCAGCGTGTGGGGTGACAGGCAAAGGGACATTTTAGCCCGCCAACCCCAGCAGCGCTCCGGCGGCCGCCGCTCCCAGAATCACCCACACTGTCTCGATCCGTGTGAGCGCCAGCAGTCCGAAGCTCACCATCGCGATCACAATCTTGGCTGGATCCTCCAAGGCAGCCTTGCCCAGCGGGATGGTCGAGGAAATCAACAGCGCGGCGGAAGCAAGCAGAACTCCGCGGATCGCGCTCCGCACGCGGGGATGCGACGCGCGGCGCGAGAAAAACCGCAGCAGCGGCGCCACCAGAAACGCAGGCGTCACCATCGCCAGCCAGCCGGCGATCGCCCCGGGGACTCCGGCGACCAGGTACCCCGCATTCACGATATAGAGGCCGACGGGGCCGGGGCCGGTGCGGCCGGCCGCGACGGCGGTATTGAGCTGCCGCTCCGTCAGCACGTGATAGCGTTCGACCAGATCCCCGTGAATCACCGGCAACGACGCCAGCCCGCTGAAGGAGGTCATGGTCGCTTTCAGCAACAGCAGGTACAGGACAACCGGGTTCATTCCGTTTCCCGCTCCTTCCATACGGCGCCGGCCACCGCTCCCAGCGCCATCAACTGCACTGGAGACAGATGCATCCACTCGCGCAGCAGCAACGCGCACGCCACGATGGCGAGTGCGCACGGCCACACCCGGCTGCGGCAGTGCGGTTTGATCAGCAGCCATACCGCCGCCGCCATCATGCCAACCACCGCCGCCAGCACCGCCAGCACGGCCGCATGCGCGATCGAGTTTCGCCCCGATGCTTCATAGGCCACCGTCAGCCAAACGGAAAGAACCGCGGATGGCGCCGATGCCGCAACCACGGCGGCGATCGCACCCGTCCACCCGCGCAGCATCCAGGCAGCGGCGGCGCAAAAGGCCAGCACATTGGTTCCGGGGGTCACACGCCCGAGCGAGAATGCCAGTGCGAATTGCTCCGGGCTCAACCATCCCTTGCGCTGGCACAACTCCCGTTGCAGGGCGGCGATGGTGGGATCGCCGCCGCCAAAGGTCGTGTTGCCGGCTTTCAGGAAGATCGCAGTCAAAGAGGCGAGCGTGGGCATTTCCTCAAGCTATCATCACAGTATGCGCGGCAAGTGGCTGCTGATCTGGGCCACGGTGATTCTGCTGGCCATCGCCGTCGGTGCGCTCAGCGTTCTGCGCAAACCGGCCACGACGCCGGCCGGCAAAGAGCAAGTGATGCAACCAGCGGAGCCTGTCGGCGATGAAGTGGCGCTGACCGGCAAGATCCGCGCCGCGCACATCGTTGCCGTGCCTGCCCCGGTGGATGGGACATTGGAGAGCTGGGCTGTCGACGTGGGCCATGAAGTGCTCGAGGGCCAGCCACTTGGGCACATCCAGAACACCGGTTTGGAAGCCGCCAGGGAAATCGCGCAATTTGAGCTGGAACGCGCCCAAACGCGAGTCACGGCGCTCGAAGGCGCGATTCTGGCGGCGCGGCTGGAAGCCGCCCGCGCGGAAGCGGATGCCGGACGCACGCGGAGCGAGACCGCCAGGCTGGAAAAAGTTTTCGCGCGGCAGCAGATGCTTTATCGCGAAGGCGCCACGCCGCGGCTCGTTTTTGAAAAAGCCGATCTCGAATACAAAGCCGCCCAGGAGGAGGCGGCCACTTCGGCTGAGATCTCGCGGCAGGCCGCCGGCCGCGTGGCGAAACTCGAAAAGGATCTCGATCTGTCCAGAACCAGCATCAATGACCGTGCGGTGGAACTGGAAGCCGCCAAGGAGAATCTCGAATCCGCCAATATCCTCGCCCCCGCCGACGGCGCCATCCTGAAGCTCGGCGTCGAGGTTGGCGGCGAAGTTGCCCGCACGATGCAAGACCTGGTGCAGATCGCGGTGGACCCGGCGCTGCTCGAGGTCGTTGTCGAGCCGGAGCCGCGAGTGATCGAGAGGATCCGACCGGGACAGCCCGCTCTGGTCCTGGTTCCGGACATTCAAAGCGAGAGCCTCGAGGGCCAGGTCAAGCAAGTGGACGGAACCCGGGTGATCATCGAGTTCAGCAGCCCGAACCCCGCGATCCAGCACGGCATGACGGCCAGCGTGCGCATCAAGCTAACATGAAAAGTAGGGCATGCAATTCCTGGAAAACAGTCTTCTCGAGCTGATTACACAAACTTCGACGAATCTTCCGCCCGACGTGAGAGAAGCGATGAATCAAGCGCTCGATGTCGAGACGGCCGGGACGCAATCCTCGCAGGCATTGAACATCATCGCCTCGAACATCGACATGGCGGTGGAAGACGAGGGGCCCATCTGCCAGGACACGGGCATGCCCACTTTTGTGATTCATACTCCGGTGGGGGTGAACCAGCTCGTGATTCGGAAAGCGGTTCTGGCCGCTGTCGGGGAAGCGACGCGGCGGGGCAAGCTGAGGCCAAACTCGGTTGATTCCATCACCGGCAAGAACAGCGGTGACAATCTGGGCGAGGAGACGCCCGTGCTGGAGTTCGAGCAGTGGGAAGAAGACGAGATCGAAGTGAAGCTGATCCTGAAGGGCGGCGGCTGCGAGAACAAGAATATCCAGTACTCGCTTCCCTGCGACCTGGATCACCTTGGGAGTGCGGACCGCGATCTGGAAGGCGTTCGGAAGTGTATTCTCCATGCGGTGTGGCAGGCGCAAGGGCAGGGCTGCGCGCCGGGGGCAATCGGAGCGTGCATCGGCAGCGACCGCGCACACGGCTACGTGCTGGCCAAGCGCCAGTTATTCCGCACGCTCGATGACGTGAACCCGAACCCCGCGCTCGGAAAGCTGGAAGCTGAAATCATGGAGGAGGCCAACCGCATCGGCGTCGGCGCGATGGGATTCGGAGGCAAGGCGTCGCTCATCGGATGCAAGATCACCGCCGCCAACCGCCTGCCGGCGAGTTTCTTCGTCTCGGTTGCTTACGATTGCTGGGCCTTTCGCCGTCTGGGAGTGAGGCTGGATGCGCAATCCGGCGCCATCGTGAAATGGATCTACCGCGATCCGGGCCGGCCGATCGAGAAGATGGCCAGGATGGAAGGTCTCCCGCTCAGCGGCCGCGAGGTAGCGCTGACGGCGCCGATCAGCGAGGCGCAGGTGCGCGCCCTGAGGGTGGGCGACGTGGTGCTGATCAGCGGCGATGTTTACACTGGCCGCGATGCCGTGCACAAACATCTCATGAAGAATCCTCCCCCGGTGGATCTGCGCGGCGCGGTGCTCTACCACTGCGGCCCGGTGATGCTGAAGCAAGGCGACCGGTGGGTAACAAAGGCCGCCGGCCCCACCACCAGCAGCCGCGAAGAGCCCTACCAGGCTGACATCATCCGCAACTACGGCGTCCGGGCCGTCGTGGGCAAAGGCGGAATGGGCTCGAGGACGCTGGCTGCGCTCAAGCAGGCCGGCGCCGTCTATCTGAATGCGATCGGTGGAGCGGCGCAGTATTACGCACGCACAGTAAAGAGCATCCAGGGCGTCTATCTGCTCGAATTCGGCATCCCGGAAGCGATGTGGCACATGCGTGTCGAGGACTTTGCCGCCATCGTGACCATGGACGCCAACGGCAACAGTCTGCACGCGGAGATCGAGAAGCAGACAGGGGCGGCCCTGGCGGAACTCGATAAGGCGTAACCGCCTGTCATGGAATTACTGTTTCAGGTTGACACCTCCGCTTGCTGACGCGCGCGGCTCAGAGAAGCGCTTCCGAGCCGCGACCGTGAGGGAGCGGCTGAAATGGCCGCATACGTGCATAGAATTTCTCTGCTGTGTCTGATTCTCAGCTTTGGACGGAGGAACGTGATACGCTTGCTCACACTCTTTTTTCCTTTATTTGCAATCATTGCTCTCGCTCAGACACCTGCCCCGGCTCCACCTGGTCAAGTGGGACCAGCGAAATCAGAAACGCCAGCCGAACCGGCCAAGCCGGCCAAAAAAGAATACATGGGCAGTGTGGTCTGCCAGAGTTGCCACGAAGAGATTTTCAATACGATGGCAAAGAATCCGCACTGGCTTCTGGAACAGGACGCCAAGCGCGGATTCAAAGAACAAACGTGCGAGGCCTGCCATGGCCCCGGAAGTGTGCACACGGAATCGGTTTCGACAGCCGACATCCGCAATCCGCTGCGGCTTTCGGCGCAGCAGGCCAATATCGTTTGCCTCACGTGCCACCGGAACCAGACCACGCGCGTCGGGGTGGTCCGCGGAGGACATGCGCGCAACCAGGTGGCCTGCACCACCTGCCATGGCGTCCATAGGACGCAGCCGGCAAAGAAAACCGCCATTTGCGGCACTTGTCACGAGGCGCAACTGGCGCAATTCCAGCGTCCTTACCGGCACCGCTTGCAGGAAGGCGGCGTCGATTGCGTCGATTGCCACAATCCGCACGGCCGCTTGCTTGCCAATCCACTCAGAGATGTATCGGCCAACGAGCCCAGTTGTTTCCGCTGCCATGGCGACAAACGCGGGCCGTTTGCTTTTGAGCACTTTCCGGTTCGCACGGAAGGCTGTCAGAGCTGCCATGAACCGCATGGATCCGCGAACCCCAAGATGCTCGCCAGGCACGAAGCCCGCTTTCTGTGTCTGGAGTGCCATGCCAACACGACCGCCCGAAACAGCGGAACCATCGGAGGCGTGCCGCCCGCCTTCCACGATTTGCTGAATCCCCGGTTCCAATACTGCACGCTGTGCCATGTGAAGGTGCACGGCTCGCACGTGAACAGGGAGTTGCTACGATGAGGCGGCTGTGGTTGATCGCGCTCTGCTCGATGGGGCTGGCGGCTCAGGAAAAGCCCGCCGCGCCGGCGGTCGAGGTGGCCCCAGCAGCCCCTGAATCTCCTCTGACTGGCTTCGTGGAAGTGGGTGTGCGGTGGAATCAAGGCGTCCACGGCAACCTCGACACGTACCGCAGCATCGTGAATCTTGGCGAAGGGATGCGGCTGCTCTCCTGGGACTTGAAGCTCGAAAGCGCCGGCTGGAAAGCGTTGAGGCGGGCGCAGATTCGCGGCGCCGGCTGGGGCGGAGACCCGTCTTCCTGGCTGGTGTTCAATGCCGAGAACAATAAGTATTACCGGCTGCTGGTGGATCACCGCACGACGGCATATTTTCACTCGCTGCCCTCTTACGCCAATCCTCTGCTCGACCGCGGCATCTTCACCAGCCAGCGGTCCTTCGATAGCCAGAAGCGGCTGACGGAGGTCCAACTGGATCTCTACCCCACCGCCCGCTGGATCCCCTATGTGGGCTACACTCGCGACCGTGGATTTGGACGCGGGATCACCGATTTCGTCAGCGACGCCAACGAGTACCCGGTGCACACGAACCTGAGCGACATCACCAATCTGTTTCGCGGCGGTGTGCGCGCAGACTACCGCCATTTTCACCTCACGATCGAACAGGGCGGCATTCTTTTCCGGGATGATCAGAGCGTCTTTGCCATCAACGAGCGAAACCTCGGAAACCGGCGCACGCCTTTCTTTGGGCAGACGCTCTCCTTGAGCGAGTTGCTCCAGGCGTATCAGGTGCGCGGAAGCAGCATCTACAGCAAAGGATTCCTGACAGCGACTCCCGCCGACTGGCTGGACCTGAGCGGCGCCATCCAGTTCAGCCGGCCGCGCAATGATGTCACCTACAACCAGAACAACAAAGGCCAGTTCGTCGATCTCGAATCTCTGCTCTTCTTCAATACACAGAGCATCCGGCTGCTGGCGGCCGCCAGTCAGCCGCACGTGACGGCCAACGCCGGCGCTGAAATCCGCCCCTTCCACCGGCTGCGAATTCTCGAATCGTACATGACGGACCGGCTTCACAATGCCTCGACGCTCGAGGCCACGCCGCCGGTGTCAGACCGGCTGGTGTGGAATTACAGCCAGCACCAGACGGAAGCTTCCTTTGAAGTGCATCCACGGCTCAATCTGCGCGGTGGATACCGCTACACGTGGGGGGACGGAAGGGGGCGCGGCCCGCGGTTGTCCCAGACGGTGTCCGAGAGCGCGGAATTGAAGCGGCAGACCGCCCTGCTCGGCCTCGCATTTCGCGTCTCGCTGCGTGCTTCGCTGAACGCCGATGCCGAGATCGCCCGCAGCGACAAAGTCCTGTTCCGCACAAGCCTCAGCGACTATGAGCGTCTTCGCATGCGCGGCCGCTATCAGTTCCGCCCCGGTTTTCTGCTCTATGGCACCTTGCAGTACTTGAACAACTCGAACCCGCCCGGGCGCAGCCGCTATGAATTCCGCAGCCAGCAGGCCGGCCTCGGCTTCCAGTGGACGCCGGGGAAAAGCACGCAGGTGATCGGGGAATACACCCGCTCGACGATTCGCTCGGACCTGGACTACCTGGCGCCGCAGATACTCCAAACGCAGCGGTCGCTTTATCGAGAGAACGCTCACACGGTGACTGGCCTGTTCAGCCGCCGGCTGGCCGTCGGCTGGATCTGGCAGCCTGAGTTAAGCTTGGGGGGATCGATGTTTCTGTCCAGCGGAAGCCGGCCCGCCAGCTACTACCAGCCGGTGGCCCGCTTCTCCGCTCCTATGTGGCGCCGCGTCGACCTGATTGCCGAATACCGCTGGTATTCTGTTTCGCAAATGTTTTATCTTTTCGAAGGCTTTCGCAGCCATCTGGGATTTGTCGGAGTAAGAATACACTGATCGTTGGGAGTGAAACTGAGATGAAAATCGCGCCTCTGGTTCTTGCGGCTGTTCTCATGGTGCTGGGATTTCTGTCCGCAAGTCTTTCGTTTGGAAAGCCCGAGTACACCAAGACGGAAAAGAAGGCTTGCACCGCGTGCCACACGACGGCGAAGCCAAAAGACAAGAACGATTTGAACGATGTCGGCAAGTGCTACGGCGAAAAGAAATCCTTGAAGGACTGCGCCAAGAAGTAGCCCTGTGGGGCTTAATACCCTGCCGCAGTTGGGGTTATTCACCCAGAAGGGTGAACACCCGCAACCACTGGAGGTGTGTGTCACCGGCGTGGGGCACCATCTGTCCTGAGTTGAGTGTGTTAGTGCATTTCGTGCGCTCTCGCCAACATGGAAACCGACGTGCAAGCATAGGGATATAAGAGGGAGGACCTCATGGTACTGAAACGTATCGAGCGCCGGCGGTGGGTGCTCGGTTTTTTGGGAGCAGCACTCCTGTTGGCCGGGGGGGCGGCTGCACTCACCAGTGCTCCGTCCAATCCGTACCGGCCGACGGACAAGGCATACTATCTCGACGAACGCACGGTGAATTTCGTGCGGCCAGGGCTGGTGATCAGAATCACCAAGACGGAGATCACGGCGGACAACACGTTACGTGTCACTTTCAAGCTGGCAGATCCGCGCGGGTTGCCGCTGGATCGTGAAGGGATCGTGACGCCTGGCATCGTGAATACCAGTTTCGTGGTCGCGTACATCCCACAGAATCAATCCCAGTACACCTCCTACACGACGCGTGTACAAACCAGCCCCATCACCGGAAAGTCAGCCGTGCAGGCCGGTTCCGACACAGGCGGCCGCTACGATAAGATTGCCGACGGCGAATACCTCTACACCTTCGGCACAAAATTGGCGACAAACTTTGAGCGGAATTCCACTCATACGGTCCTGATCTACGGCTCCCGCAACCTGTCGGAATTCGACTTGCCCACCAATTACGATGACGAGGTGTTCACGTGGGTCCCGTCGGGAGCTGCGGTGACGAAAGTGCGCGACATGTTCCGGGCTGCGATGTGCAACAAGTGTCATCAGGATCTGGGGCTGCATGGCGGCTCGCGCAAGAGCATCGAGGGTTGCATCCTGTGCCACCAGCCGCAGACCGTGGACCCTGATACCGGCAACACGGTGGATATGAAAGTGATGGCCCACAAGATCCACATGGGCGCCGATTTGCCCAGCGTGCAAGCCGGGGGCGAGTACTGCATCATTGGCAACCAGCAGAACAAGTTCTGCTTCAACAATGTCGAATTCGTTGCCGGGCCGAACCGGTGCGAAGCCTGCCACGACACGTCGTTGCAGGGCGCCAACCGTCCCGCGCAGGTGGATGCGTATCTCAAGAATCCCAGCCGCGCCGCTTGCGGGGCCTGCCACGACAATGTGAATTTCGATACCGGCGAGAATCATGTGAACCTGCCCCAGCCGAGCGACAACCTCTGCGCCAACTGCCATATCCCGCAGGGCGAGATCGATTTTGACGCGTCGATCAAGGGCGGGCATATGACTCCGACCGATTCGGGCATGCTGCCCGGCAGCCGCTTCGAGATCACCGCCATTGAGGACGGAGTCGCTGGAAGGCGGCCTCGGGTGACGTTCACCGTCAAGGACAAAGCCGGCGCTGTGATCCCACCCGCCGACATGACCTCGCTGTCGCTGGTGCTGGCCGGCCCGACGACAGATTATGCTTCCTACGTCTCGGAGTCCGCCAGAACCGCACAGGATGCCGGTGGCGGACGTTATACGTACACGTTCACGAACGCGATTCCGGCCGCGGCCAGGGGATCGTTCAGCATTGGCATGGAAGGCTACCGCAACGTCACCCTGCTGCCTGGGACACAAAGACAGATGACGGTGCGCGATGCGGGAACCAACGTCGTCCGCACGTTCACCGTGGATGGCAGCCCGGTGGTCAACCGGAGGGCGTCTGTGGATTTGACCAAATGCAACGCCTGTCACTACAAGCTCTCGCTGCACGGTGGGAATCGCAACCAGGTCCAGCAGTGCGTGCTTTGCCACAACCCGAATCAAACAGACGTGGCGCGGCGTCCTGCCGACAAAGCCCCGGCTGAGTCCGTACAGTTCGCCGTCATGATCCACCGCATCCACAGCGGCAGCAGCCAGACACGCGATCTCACCATTTACGGCTTCGGCAACACACCACATAACTATAACAAGGCAGGGTTCCCTGGCCGGCTGTACAACTGCGCCGGCTGCCACATCGACAACTCGTACCGCGTCCCGTCGAAGGCTGTGATGAAGGTAGCCGATGCGCGGCACTATCTGCCGAATCCTGGCCCGCAAGCTGCTCCATGCCTCGGGTGTCATGGCGATGAATCCACGGCCGCCCACGCCGATATCATGAGCAATGCCATAGGTGAGAGTTGCGCCACCTGCCACTCGGCCGACAGCACCTTCTCGGTCGATAAGATGCACGCACGCTGATTTTGCGGCTCCCGCGCCGGCCGCCAGAGGTGGTTCCATGAGAAGCTTCGCGACGGTCGCGATTGGTGTGGCCTTGGCGACCGCCTGTCTGCCGGCCGCGAGCGGCCAGCCACCGCCAAGCGGGACGGGCGACCAGGCAGCCGCTTGCATGGATTGCCATGCAGGATCGGAGAAAAGCAAAAGGGGCGATATCGAGATCGATCCCGCACGGTATGGCGCATCGACGCACGGCGCCATCGGCTGCACCGGCTGTCACATGGAGGGCTTCTCCGAGTACCCCCACAAGGCCACGCGACAGGAGGCGCCCGATTGCACCTTATGCCACGGCGGCGACTCCTCCCAACCGTATGACCGGGCGCGCATCGAATCTGATGTAAAGCAAAGCATCCACGCAAGGCTGCTGCGCCGGCTGGAAGCCGGCCGCAGTGATCCGGTGTTCAAATGCACCAACTGCCACTACCCGCATTATTTTCTCCCCGTCCGCAAGATGGCCAGCATCGAAGTGGCCGTGCGCATCGGAAACGAAACCTGTATGGCCTGCCACGCCCGGCCCGACGAGCTGGAAGGCACGGATCAAGAGCGCAAAGGCCGCGCCCCGCGGCGCCAAGCCGTTGAGGAACACCGGAGTGTTCCTGCCGCGGGCGCGGTCCGTTTTGCGCGTGTTCCTCAAGAGTACGCGTGGAAGCAGCTTGCCTCTAAGCACGTGTGGATCCCCATGTGGGAGCTGCACACCAAGGCTGCCCGTTGCGTGGAATGCCATACCCCGGGTAAGGAGGAAACCATCCACAAGATCCTGCCCTCCGCGCAGGCGCAGAAGGATTGCGTCGCCTGCCACAGCCGCGATTCTCTGCTGCTGCACAAGCTTTACCGGCACATCGCGAAAGAAGAGTGGGACAAGGGCGGGATCGTGAACGCGATTATCTTCAACAACGCTTACCTGATCGGCGCCACCAAGTTCGCCTGGCTGGACTGGCTCAGCGTGCGGCTGTTCGGCCTGGCGCTGGCTGCCGTCTTCGTCCACAGCGCCGGCCGCGTCGTGGCGAAAAACCGGAGGCGCTAGATGAACAACCAGGGGCTTTATCTCTATCCGCTGTGGCTGCGAATCTGGCATTGGCTCAACGCGGTTCTTTTTGTCGCCCTGTTGATCACCGGCGCCAGCATGCATTTCGCACAACCAGGCGCGCCGCAGTTGGACTTTCGGACAGCCCGTCTGGTGCATAACACGGCCGGAATTCTGCTGACGCTCTTTTACCTGATCTTTCTCGGTGGAAACGTGTTTGGCAAAAACGGCCGCTTCTACAAACTCGAGGCCGGTGATTGGACGCCTGGCCTGGTGCGGCAGCTCCGCCATTATCTGCTGGGAATATTCCGCGGCGAGCCGCACCCCTATCCGCACTCGGCCGAGCGCAAGTTCAACCCGCTACAAAAGCTGAGCTACGCGGCGGTGATGTACATTGCGTTCCCGGCGCTCGCGCTGACAGGCTGGGTGCTGTTCTTCCCCGAGCGTTTGCCGGAGCGCATCAATTTCATGACGGGAACCGGCATCCCTGGAACAGCCGTGTTCGCGCTCTTCCACTCCGCCATCGGCTATGTGCTGTCGCTTTTCATGGCGCTCCACATCTATCTCGGCACGACCGGGGAAACGCCGTTCACGCTTTTCCGCGCGATGCTGACCGGATACTACAACGGGCGACACGCGGCCGGGCACGGCGCTCCAGCGGCTGCTCCTCCTGCGTCGGTTCCTTCTTCGCGGGTATGAGGCGCATCGCTCATCCCGCTTTCCTCTTCCTTGTCTTGCTGGCCGCCACGGCCGTCCACGCACAGCAGCCGAAGCCTCTGCCCGGATCGGCGGAATGCGAAGCTTGTCACTCGAGCGGGCGGCGCGCGGGAAAGCGGGCGCCGGGCGTGCCTCCCGAGTTCAACGCCGCCGCCCTGCGCGCTTCCCCGCATGCGGAGTTGGAGTGCTCCGGCTGTCACAGCGATCTGGCGGGCAAGCCGCTTCCCCACGAGGACAAGCTCGAACCGGTGGATTGCGGGACTTGCCATCCGGATCAGCAGAGCCAGTTCGACGCAAGCTTGCACGGGAGGGCCCGGCAGCGGGGCGACCGGCTGGCGCCGGACTGCAAGAGCTGCCACGGAACGCACAACGTCTTACGTTCCTCAAACGCCCGTTCCCCCACCTCGACGATGGAGATCCCACGCCTTTGCGGAGGCTGCCATCGCGAAGGGTCGCCCGTCCACCTGACGCGCCAGATGGCGCAGGACAATATTCTGAGCAACTATCTGGACAGCATCCATGGCGAGGGACTGTTTCGCCGCGGCCTCACCGTGACCGCCGTCTGCACCAGTTGCCACACCTCGCATTTCGTTCTTCCACACAACGATCCGCGCTCGTCGATCGCCAAGCAGAACATCGCCGCCACCTGCATGCGCTGCCACTCCCAGATCGAGGCCGTGCATCGCAAAGTGATCCGGGGCGAGTTATGGGAAAAGCAGTCTCACATGATTCCCGCCTGCGTGGATTGCCATTCGCCGCACAAGGTGAGGCGGGTGTTCTACTCCCAGGGGATGTCGGATCAGGATTGCCTGCGCTGTCACGGCCAGGCGGACCTCAAGGTCACCCGCGGCGGGCGCGCCGTGTCCCTCTTTGTGAATGCGGACGAGTTGGCGAAGTCGCGCCACTCGAGGACCGCCTGCGTCCAATGCCATACCGGCGGGACGCCTTCCGATCTCCGGTCTTGCCGCACCGTGGCCGACCGCGTGGATTGCTCGATCTGCCATGCCGACCAGGTCAGTCAATACCGGGAAAGCACGCATGGAAAGCTGCTCGCCCAAGGCAGTCCGGATGCGCCGTCGTGCCAGGATTGCCATCAGCCGCATGCCACTTCGAGCAAGAACGACTCCCGCTCCCCCACCTTTGCCCGCAATGTGCCCGCGCTGTGCGGCGCCTGCCACCGTGCCGGCAAGAAGGCGGCCGTGCGTTACACCGGCAAGCAGGATCACGTGGTCGAGCACTACATCGAGAGCATCCACGGCAAGGGCTTGCTGGAGAGCGGCCTGACGGTGACCGCCGACTGCACCGACTGCCACACCGCCCATCACGTGCTCCCCGGCAACGATCCGCGGTCGAGCGTCCACTCGAACAACATCGCCCGCACCTGCGGCCAGTGCCACAACGGCATCTACGAGATGTTCACCTCGAGTATCCACTCGCCTTCGGTGAGCCGCGCCGGAAAGCCGCTTCCGGTTTGCAGCGAATGCCACTCCGCCCACACGATCCAGCGCACGGACCGTTCCAACTTCCGGCTCCATATCATGGACCAGTGCGGCCGCTGCCACCAGGCGATCACGGAGAGCTACTTCGAGACGTTTCACGGGAAAGTGTCCAAGCTGGGATACCTGGGCACCGCCAAGTGCTACGACTGCCACGGCGCTCACGATATTCTGCCGGTGACCAATCCGCGTTCGCGTCTCAGCCGGAGCAATATTGTCCAGACCTGCGCCAAGTGCCACCCCGGTTCGCACCGGCAATTCGCGGGTTACCTGACCCACGCAACCCATCACGATCCGGAACGGTATCCGTTCCTGTTCTACGCATTCTGGGGCATGACGTCGCTGCTGGTGGGGACCCTGCTGATCTCCGGGATACACACCGCGCTGTGGCTCCCGAAGTCGCTTCAATATCGCAGGCAGGTCAGAAACGGCATTCCGGCTGCCGCCGGCGAGCCCTACGTGCGCCGTTTCGAGCCCTTCCAGCGCAACCTTCACCTGATGGTGGTCGGCAGCTTTCTGGGCTTGGCCCTGACAGGCATGATTCTGAAGTTCTCCTACGCGGGGTGGGCGAAGGTGCTGGCGCGTTTGCTGGGCGGATTTGAGGCAGCGGGCTTGATTCACCGCTTCTGCGCGATCGTTACCTTCACCTACTTCGGCCTCCACCTGTTCGACCTGTGGCGCCGGCGCAAGCGCAGCGGCCTGTCGTGGCGCAAGTTCGTGCTGGGACCGGAGAGCATGATGCTCTCCCGCAACGATTGGCGGGAGTTCGTGGCCTCGTTGAAATGGTTCCTCGGAAAAGGGCCGCGGCCGGAATACGGCCGCTGGACGTATTGGGAGAGGTTCGACTACTTCGCGGTGTTCTGGGGCGTGGCCATCATCGGCTGCACCGGCTTGCTTCTCTGGTTCCCCGCCTTCTTCACCCGCTTCATGCCCGGCTGGATGGTCAACGTAGCCACCACGATCCACAGCGACGAGGCGCTGCTGGCTATCTGTTTCATCTTCAGTGTGCACTTTTTCAATACGCATTTCCGGCCCGAGAAATTCCCGATTGACACCGTGATCTTCACCGGCGGGACGCCGCTCGAAGAATTTCGTAGAGACCGGCCGAGGGAGTACCAGGAGCTGGTGGAAAGCGGGGGGCTCGAGAAACGCCTGATGCCGGCGCCGCTGCCTCTGGTGGACAGAATGTGGCGGCGTTTCGGATACGCGGCGCTTTCGATCGGGCTGGGGCTGATCGGGCTGATTCTGTACGCGATGCTGTTTCTCTACCGCTGAGAGGGGCTGAGGCCCGTTGTTCAACTCGCTTTGCCGCCGCACGAGCAACGCTGCTGGCAAGCGCGGCAAAAGAACCTGCCGCAGGCCGCACAGGGGGCCCAGCATTCCCTGCACAGGCAGTGGACGCGTTCGCAGAGGTACAGCGGGTGGGCAGGCGCCGAACAGGATTCGCAGAGCACGGGCTCGAGCGTTCGCAGCGCCGGGTTCCAATGCAGCATCCGCTGCCGCTCCTGTTTTTTGCGCATCAGACGAAGCGAAATCTGCCGCACCGGCGCACGCACGGCGAGCACAGACGCCAGGCCGGCCTGAACGTGAAGGGAATACTTCCGGCGCAGGTCTTCCAGCTTCGCCTGACAATCAGCTTCGGTGGCAGCGGCCCGGCTGCGCTCTTTTGCTGCCGCCTCCGGGTCATTCGTCCGTTTTGCGATTCGCTTCTCGATTTGCGACAGCAGCCCGCGGTAGTAGGATTCCACCCGCTCGCTATCCCGGGCAAGGCGGCGGCCGGCGTTCTCCTGAATCCGGGTCAGGTGCTTCCGAATCTCACGCTGGGCTTCTTTGGCGGCGGCGGGATACAACGCAGCCATCGTATCCGGCGACGCCGAGGGCTCGGCTTCTTGCAACTGGCTCCGCACCATCCGCAGGAAATTTTCCGGCAGCGGCGCCATGGACTGCGCATCCGCGTTCAGACAAACGGTGACAAACCCCATGCTGCGCTCGTCGGACACCACTGTGTACTGGAACAGGAAGAACAGGTAATTGGCGGTTGTTGCGAACTCCTCGACAAACCGGTAAACGCCGTTCTGGATCGCGAACTCCGAGGACAGCATGGAAGCCACATCCACTTGCGGCGCCGGCCCCAGGCTCCGCAACTGCGCGCCGGCCACGATGACGTGGGCGGGCAGAAGCCGCTGCATCCGTTCCATCCACTCGAACGCATCGTCGGCGCCCGGACGCGTTCCAAAGTCCAGCGAGATCCATTCACCGGCGCCCAGCTCGGCCGCTACATCCGCGGGCAGCAGCGCGCGAATCCCGTCGCCTTCCTCGGATTCCACCAGAGCCCCGCGGCTGACCAGCAGATCCCGCATCCACTCCCGAATTCCGATCAAGTTCTACACCTCGAAATCCCGTTGAAGAAGCGTCTCGTCCAGCAGCCTGGCCGCGGAGTACTGCTTCTTGGCGTTGAGCAGCTTTTCAGCCAGCCCGTCAAATGCCTGCTCGATATTGCCGGATTCGCGGGCCGAGAGCCACAAATCCAGCACCAGCTCGGCGAAATCTCCCTCCTCATCGAGAAGTCCCAGAATGGTGTCGATCTCGCCCACCACCAGCTCGAACATGTTGATCTTGTCGTGCAGCACGCGCAGGAGTTGCTCCTCGATGGTGCCGGCCTGGCAGAAATTGAAAACGAAGACGTCCCGGGTTTGCCCGATGCGGTGCACGCGCCCCACGCGCTGCTCGAGGCGCATCGGATTCCACGGCAGATCGAAATTGATCACCGTGTTGGCGAACTGAAGGTTCCGCCCTTCGCCGCCCGATCCGGTCGACAACAGCACATCGGCTTCGTCCCGAAAGAGCCGGATGGCCGTGTCTTTCTCGCCCCTGGACATATCGCCGCGGAACAGCGCATAGCGCACACCCTGCTGCTTGCAGATCTCCGCCAGATGGTCCAGGGTTGGTGTGAACTCGGTAAACACCACCGCCTTGCCTGGCAGATCCGAGAGCATCCGGGCCAGTCGCAGGCCTTTGCCGCTGTAAAGAACCTGCGAGGCGATCTCCTGGACTTCTTCCAGCAGCCTTCGGTCGTCCTTTCCGATCCAATCGTCCTGGGCCAGCAGACGGGCTGCGGCGCGGCCCAGGGCTTGAACGCTGCTCCCGGCCTGGCGTTGCATCAGGTGAAGCGCAAGGCCGGCCGTGCCTTTCCGGACCTTCGCATAGCGCCCGGCCACAAACCTAGAGATGCTCCGGTAGACCTGTTCTTCGGCCGGCGAAGGCTCCGCTACGACGCTGGCGGCGATTCGGTGCGGAAGATGAACGTCGGCCGCCGAACGCGTGTTGCGCACCATCACTTCTCCCAGCAACGACCGCAGTTGATCGGCATTGCGAGGGGATTTTGGCTTGCCGGCAACGACAAACTGCTTCCGGAACTCTGCTTCGGTAGCCAGCAAGCCAGGTTTGAGCACTGTGATCAGGTTGAAGAGCTCGAGGAGGTTGTTCTCAACCGGCGTCGCCGTCAGCATCAGAATGAACTTCTTGTTCAGGGAATTGACGAGCTTCCAATTCGCGCTGGTCCGGTTCTTCAGGCAGTGCGCCTCATCGACAATCACCATGTCCCAGGCAGCGGAGGCCACCATCGAGGCGTGCGGCTCGATGCGCGCCAGTGCGATCGAGGCCACAATCAGAGGCTCTGTGTTCCAAAATCGGGCAGGATCGGAACGGAATTCCGAGCCATCCGGAGAGGCCGGCGTCATGGCGAACTTCTCGGTGAGCTCGCCTTTCCACTGAGACACCAGTGACGGCGGTGTCAGCACCAGCGCCCTCCGGACCATCCCTCGCGTCCAATACTCCTTCAGGACCAGGCACGCCTCGATGGTCTTTCCCAGTCCTACTTCGTCGGCCAGCAGCGCCCGGCCTTTGAATTGCCGCAGCACTTTGCGCACCGTCTCCTGCTGGTAGTGATAGGTGTCCACCTCGTGCAAAGTGGGCAGCGAGATCAGGTCCTCGAAGTTGCGAGCGAGTTCGAGCTCGAGCAGCCTGCGCCGGAGAAAATAATCGGCCAGGGATCCTCTCAATGGCTCCCCGAAACTCGGGACAGGATCCAGAGTGAAAGAGACCGGCGCGGGAGGCCGCTCTTTCTTCCGTTCTGGAGAGGGCATCTCGGGCGCTTTGACGGCAGGCGGAGGCGGCGGGGGTGGGACGGGGCTCTGCGAAGTCTTGACCAGATCCTTGCACCACCGGGTCGCGTTCTCGCGCAGTGGAATCCACCTCACATCCTGCGAAGACGCGGTCGCGTCCAAGAAATTCTGGAAATCCTCAAGGGCTTCCCGGGTTCGGCCAAGCTTGAGGTGCGCCAGACCGACGTTGTAACTTGCGCCGAGAGCCTTCGGATTCTTGCGCGTCAGGCCGAAGAAATAGGCCGCGTCCGCGTATTGCTGGGATTCATAGTGAATATGGCCGAGCAGGTCAAGGGCCGGCAGATCCTCCGGGTTCAGCAGCAATGCTTTCCTGGCGGCACGCGCAGCCCCGGGCACGTCTCCAGTTCGATAGACACGACGCGCCATCAGGCTGAGATATTCAGCCTCGTCCAGATCGGATTCGCGCCGCTCGGCGTCCTTTCGCTCCTTCAGCAGCCGGCGTCGGCGTTCTTGTTTCTTGGGATCGTGCACAAAGATGGAGGGACATTATAGCTCCGCTTCCCCGAGCCCTGCTCACTGGCTGCCGGAAGGCGGCGACGCCTCGGCGACCCCCAGATCCTGCAAAATCTTCGGTGACGCCTCCTCCATTGCAAGCATGACGTGGCAGGTGTTGCAGTCCTGCTCGATGGACCTGGCGCCGTCCGCTGTCTTGTGCTCACCGTCATGGCAGCGGAAGCAGCCTGGATAGTCGTTGTGGCCGATGTTGTTGGCGTAAGTGCCCCAAGTCACCTTCATCTCGGGAAACACATTCCGCTGCCAGACGGCGAGGACGCCACGGGCAGACCTTGCGATATCCGGCTGGCGTTTCCCATAGACTTCCGGCATTTGCTGCCGGTAGAACTTCTCGAACGCGGAGCCGATTTCCGCTTCCGCCTCCCTGGCGCCGCCGTATTCCTTTTTCAGGATATCGAGCGCGGTTTTCTTGATCCGCGGCAAGTCCCAGGCGATCTCCCCTCGCGCCATCGCATTCTCGAGCGCTCGCTCCGGCGGCTCGAAGGTGTGACTGGGGCGGTTGTGGCAATCCACGCAGTCCATCTCCCGCACGGGCATTCTCGAGATGTCTCCCTTGTTTACCTTGGCGGCGAGAAACTCGCGCACGTCCCCGTTGCGCCGGTATTCCACCCAGGGGATGGTCTGGCGCTTGTTGTCGGAGTGTGCATAACGGACACGGATCCCCTGCCCGATGTGCGCCGTATGGATGCCCGCTCCGGACAGGCTGCCCCCGCCGATGCGCATCAGCAAAACCGTCTTTGTGCGCGCCCCCTCGTCGCTAAAATGGGTAATCACGCGCAGCTTGTCCCCGCCATACTTGTCAGGCCAGTGGCACGCTTCGCAGGTCTCACGGGCCGGCCGCAGATCCACAATCGGCGTGGGAACGGGGCGGTCGTAGGTGCCCATGGCCACGTGAAATACCTGCGAGACTCCGCTCAGCTTGCTTTTCACAAACCAGGATGCGCCAGGGCCGATGTGGCATTTCACGCACTCGACTCTGAAATGGGGCGAGTTCTGGTAGGCCGTATACTCCGGCCTCATCACGGTGTGGCAGGTGGCGCCGCAAAACTGCACGCCGTCCATGTGCTCGACCGCACGATAGCTCAGGTTGGCGCCCATGACGATGTTCGCCATCGTCACCAGGCCGACGAAGTTCGCCAGCCTGCGGAAATCCGGGTTATCCCAACTGAGAACAGGCAGACCGTCGTGCTCAGGTTTTCCTCTTTTTTTCAACCCTCTGCGGCGCAGATAGATACCGGCGGGAATCAGCCCCAGCCCTAGAAAGAAGCAGGACGGCAAAGCCAGAAACAACACGATGCCGATATAAGCGCTGCCGGCGTGTCCCGAAAGATAGCTGGGAATCAGGAAGATCCAGAAAACTCCCGCCGCGCTCACCAGAGCCACACCCACCCGGCTGATCCAGTTGTTGGAAAGGTAAACGAGCGGTGAGATTCGCCTTGTCCAGCGGTCTAGTCGCGTGCCGTTCATAACACCCCGTTCCTCAAACCCTAGGTGTAGCACATGACGTTCGGCCCTTGAATTGCTCACTTTGAGCCGGATTCCGACGCGGAGGAGATCAATGGGCGCTTCGGATTTGAAATCCGCCCCAGACATTGCTGAACTCGCGCGCGCCGTCGAGGACCTCGAGCGGCGAGTTGCCGGCTTGGAAGCACAGAAAGCGCTGTCCGGCGCGGAAACTCTCACCGGCGAACCTGCCTCCACGTCCGTGCCCGCCGCCGCGGTGCCCTCGGTTCTGGCGCCGGGTTTGTTTGGACGAGTTCTGCTGGGCCTGGCCGGCGCCTATTTGCTCCGCGCCCTCACCGAGTCCGGCTTTCTCCCGCAGACCGTGGGAGCGCTGGCGGCGGTGTTCTATGCGGGCGGCTGGCTTTTCTCATCCGTGCGCCTTTCACCGCGGGACCGTGTTGCAGCGACCGTCCATGCCGTCACGGCGGTTCTGATCCTTTGCCCGCTTCTCTGGGAAGCCACCCTCCGGCTGCACGCACTCTCGTCGTGGTCAACGGCTGTCATCTTAGCGGCGTTTGTCCTATTCAGTCTGTTTCTGTCGTGGCGTCGCAACATCCTCGAGCCGGTGTGGCCCGCGGTTGCGGCCGGCCTGGTGACCTCGCTGGCTTTGTTCGTGGCCACGCGGGATCCGCTTCCTTTCACGGTTTGCTTACTCACGATGGCCGCCGCCATTGAGTTCGCTGCTTCGCGCGACCATTGTCTTGGCGTCCGGGGAGTAATGGCGTTCGCGGCCAACCTGGCGGTCCTGTTGCTGAGCTATCTCGCCACCCGGCCCAAGGGAGTGCCGGAAGGCTACGTCCCGTTTGCTTCCATGGCCGTCATCGCCGTCCAGATTGGTCTGGTGGTCATCTATTTGAGCGGCACCGTAATCCGGACGCTGGTTCGGCTCCTGCACATCACCGCCCTCGAGATCGTCCAGACCGCGCTGGCGCTTGCGATTGGCCTCGGCGGTGCGTATCGGGTGGCGGAGCAATCGGCGACAGGCGCCGCTGCGATTGCCGCTTTGTCCCTCCTGATGGGCGTCGCTTCCTACCTGATCGCGTTCGCCTTTCTCGACCGCCGCACCGGCCGCGACCTGAGCTTCTACACGTATTCCACCTGTGGAGCTTTGCTGGTTGTTGCGGGTAGCCGCCTGCTGCTCGGCGCATCGATGGCCGTTGCACTCCTGTGGTCCGGCCTCGCCTTAGCCGCCACCTGGACTGGCATCTCGGCGGAGCGCAAGACGCTCCGGTTTCATGGTGCGGCTTATCTGCTGCTGGCTGCCGGCGCCTCGTCCTGGGCGAGCCTCACCACCATGGCGCTGTTCGGCGACCGGGTTTCTCTCTGGCCTCCGCCCATGGCGCTGTTGCTGATCATGATGACGGCCGGGCTCGCCTATGCGGTGTTCGGGAGGTCGAAGCAGCCGGCGGAGGAATCCATCCTGGAGCGCCTTACTCTGCTGGCAATCGCCGCTCCCCTGCTGGCGAGCCTGGCAGCCGTCGCTTCCCTGGCGCTGCTCCGCCTGCTGCCGGGTGCGGCCACCGGACGCACGACTCTTCTCATTGGAACGGCTGTTCTGGTGGCCTGGGCCGGGACGCGGACGAATCGCCGCGAGCTGGTATGGCTTCACTATGCATTCATGGCGCTGGCCGCCTGGCGCCTGCTGATGTCCGATTTCCAACGAAGCCACCCGGCGTTGCTGGCCGTCTCCCTGCTCGCTTACGGAGGCGCCTTGGTCCTGCTGCCGCGAATCCTGCGAAGTTCGCGGGCGCTGGATGCGGCTAAACATGACGCGGCCAAACTCTGACCGCCCGGTCGCGATATGATAGATCCATTATGACTCGCCGGATGCTGCTTGCCTCCACCGTCGCCGCGCCGTTCGCCCTCGGTGGCAACCCGACTACGCCCAACGTAAAGAAGGCCTTCCGCTACGCCGAAATCGAAGCCAAAATCGCCCGCCGCGACTTCACGGGCATCTACAAAGAAGATCTGCCCACGCCTTCGATGCTCGTCGAAAAGGCGGTCATCGAACGCAACCTGCGCCACATGGCCGACCACTGCAAGTCGACAGGAATCGACTTGCGCGCTCACTGCAAGATCCACAAGTCCACCGACATCGCCAGACGCCAGATCGGGCTCGGCAGCCTCGGCATCTGCTGCGCCACCATCGCTGAGTGCGAGCTGATGGTCTCCGCCGGCATCAGAAACGTCCTCTACACCTGCCAGCCCGCCGGCAAGAACAAGATCTGGCGCGGCATCCTGCTGGCCGCCAAAGACCCGACCTTCATGATGGTCGCCGACGATCCCATCACCGCCGATCTGCTCGATGAAGCGGCCGCAGTCGCCCGCATCAAGCCGGCGGTGCTCATCGATCTTTACGCCGGCCTGACTCGAGCCGGCCACGCCACCGGCCAGCCGGGCCTCGAGCTGGCCAGGCGCATCGACTCGAAAAAGAATCTCAAGTTCGGCGGCGTCATGGGGTACTCAGGCGCGGCTTCGCACACCAAGGGCTGGCAAGAGCGCCGCAGGAAATCCATCGAGGACGTCGTTCCCGTGGTGGAAACCGCCATGCTGTGCAAGAAGGCCGGCCTGGCGACGCCGATCATCACCGGCGGCAGCACCGGCACCTACAACATCGACAAGGAAATCGGGATCACCGAATTGCAGGCCGGCTCCTACGTTTTCATGGACACCGCCTACATGAAGGTCGGCGGCAAGAGCGACCCGGTAAATTACACCGATTTCCAGCCGTCGCTCACCGTTATGACTACGGTCATCAGCAGGAATCACCCGAACCAGGTCACGATCGACTGCGGCAACAAGGCCATGCTGAAGCCCACCGACCAGGTGAAGGGCAGGCCGGACGTTGTCGTCGAGAACCAGGGCGCCGAGTACGGCATTCTCAAGTGGAACGAGGGAGACGAGCTGAAGCTGGGCGAGCGCGTCGAGCTTTATTGCACCAATCTGGACACCAGCACCAATGTTTACGACCGTTACTATGTCTCGGATGGCGACAGAATCGTCGATGTGTGGCCGATCATGGGCCGCGCCGGCGCGGTGCAGCGATAACGCCCATGAAGAAGTTTGCGTTGTGCCTTGCCGGCATTCTCCTCATCGCCTGTTCGAAACCGCCGGAGCCGGCTAAAGAGGTCGCCAAGGAAAAGACCGAGCCGCCCAAGGAAGAAAAGAAAGCCGCCGTAAAGCCCAGTCTTCTTGATCCGGCCACCCTGGTCGAAAAAGCGCCGGACCAGTTTAGCGCGAAGTTTGACACTTCCAAGGGTATCTTCGTCGTGCACGTCGAGCGCGCCTGGGCGCCGCGCGGCACGGACCGTTTCTTTAACCTCGTCAGGAACGGATTCTATGACGGCAACCGCTTCTTTCGCGTGGCGTCCAACTTCGTGGTCCAGTTCGGCATTGCCGGCGATCCCAGGATTGCCAGGGTGTGGGAGAACGCTCGCTTCCCCGATGATCCTGTCTTGCGCTCGAACACCGCCGGCTACGTCACTTTTGCCACCGCCGGTCCCAACACGCGCACCACGCAGTTGTTCATCAATCTGCGCATGAACGCGACACTGGATGATCAGGGCTTCGCCCCGTTCGGCAAAGTGGCCGAAGGGATGGACGTTGTCAACAGAATCTACAGCGGTTACGGCGAGCGCCCCGATCAGCAATTGATCACACAGCGTGGAAATTCTTACTTGGAGGAGCAGTTCCCCAACCTCGACTACATTCGCAAGGCCACCGTCGCGGAGTAAGGGCATTCCGGAGAGGCGCCTGTGCTGAACAGGCACAGCCCGTCCCGCAAGCGGACACCTGAAATGGCTCAGGGTCTGTAAAATGCTGGGTTAGGTTTGGCATCGCTCATGCACCTCAGCCTGGGCATGGATTCCCGCTTCTGGGTCTTTGTCGGCCTGGCCGCCATTCTTACCATCACGCCTGGGGCGGACACCGCGCTGGTCGTGCGCAGCACGCTGGCGCGCGGGCGCAAACCCGCTTTGTTCACCGTCTGGGGCATCTGCCTCGGCTGCCTGATTCACGGGGTTGCTTCCGCGCTGGGGCTGTCGGTGATTCTCAGCCGCTCGGCGGCGATCTTTGATGCCGTCAAGACGGCTGGAGCGATCTATCTGGTCTGGCTCGGGGTGCAATCACTGCGCGCGGCATGGAGCGGCGCCGGAGGCGCTCTCACGGCTTTCGGCGAGGCCGCACGCCCGGGCGCCTGGACGAGTTTCTCCGAGGGGCTTCTTCTAAGGAACACGCGCAAAACGGACCGCGCCCGCGGCAGCGACACTCCGGTGTTCCTCAACGGCTTGGCGCCGCGGGGCGCGGCCTTTGCGCTTCTAAGGAACACGCGCAAAACGGACCGCGCCCGCGGCAGCGACACTCCGGTGTTCCTCAACGGCTTGGCGCCGCGGGGCGCGGCCTTTGCGCTTTTCACCAATCTGCTCAACCCCAAAGTGGCGCTGTTCTATCTGACGTTTCTGCCGCAGTTTATTTCGCCCGCCGGCAGCGCCTTACAACAATCCGTAGCGCTGGCTTCCATTCACATCGCGATGGGCCTGGTCTGGCTCAGCGGGTTCGCTCTCTTTCTGGATAAGATGAGCGGCCTGCTGCTCGAGAGAATGCGACGCCGTCTGGAGGCCGCCACCGGATTCCTGCTGATCGCCTTTGGCGTGCGCCTGGCGATAGAAAAGCGTTGACAGATGCTTCCCGCTACCATGGACAGAGTGACAGCGCCGAATCTGGCCAAGCCTCGAATTCTCATTGCTGACGACCAGCCCGATGTGCTCGAAGCCTTGCGGCTGATGTTGAAAAGCGAAGGCTGCCAGATCGAATCCGCCGCCTCGCCCGGGGCCATCCTGAGCGCGCTCGAAGCCCGCGAGTTCGATCTGCTGGTGATGGATCTGAACTACGCCCGCGACACCACCTCCGGCCAGGAGGGGCTCGATCTGCTGACGCGCATCCAGGCGACCGACGGCGCTCTGCCGGTGGTGGTGATGACCGCCTGGAGCAGCGTCGAGCTGGCCGTGGAAGCGATGCGGCGCGGCGCCCGCGACTTCATCCAGAAGCCGTGGGACAACGCGCGCCTGATGACCATTGTGCGCACCCAAATCGAGCTCAGCCAGGCGCTCCGCAAGAGCCAGCGTCTGGAGGCCGAAAACCGCCTGCTTCGCTCCGACGGCCTTCCCGTTCTGATTGCCGAATCCCCCGCCATGCAGCCGGTGCTGCAAATCATCTCTCGCGTCGGTCCCTCGGACGCCAACGTGCTCATCACCGGCGAGCCCGGCACGGGCAAGGAGGTGGTTGCGCGTACGCTTCACGCCGTCTCCGGACGCGCTTCTCGTCCCATGGTTACGGTGAACGCGGGTGGCCTCGCCGAAGGCGTCTTCGAGAGCGAATTGTTCGGCCACGTCAAGGGCGCCTTCACCGACGCCAAGATGGATCGGGTCGGACGCTTCGAGCTGGCGGAAGGGGGAACGCTGTTGCTGGACGAGATCGCCAATGTGCCGATGAATCTGCAATCGAAGCTGCTGCGCGTGCTCGAAACCGGTGAGATGGAGCGGGTGGGCTCCTCGCGCACGCGCAAGGTTGACGTGCGCGTGATCAGCGCGACCAACGCGCGCATCCAGGAGGAGCTGGCCGCCGGCCGTTTCCGCCAGGATCTGCTCTTCCGGCTAAACACGGTGGAAATCCACTTGCCGCCGCTGCGCGACCGCCGCGACGACATCCCTTTGCTGGCGGCTCATTTCCTGCGCCAGCACGCGCAGCGCTATCGCAAACAGCTCACCGGCTTCGACGCGGCAGCGATGCAGGCGCTGCTGTCGAATCTCTGGCAGGGGAACGTGCGCGAGCTGAATCACGTCGTCGAGCGTGCGGTTCTGATGGCCGCCGGCGCCGTCCTCCGGCCCGTCGACCTCGCGCTGCGGTCGGCGCACGAAGGCTTGCCGCGCCTGGAGGACCTGAGCCTCGAACAGGTCGAGTCCTTCCTCATCCGCAAGGCTCTGGCGCGCTATGCTGGCAACGTCAGCCACGCGGCCAAAGCGCTGGGGTTGAGCCGCAGCGCCTTGTACCGCCGGTTGCAGCGCTACGGCCTGTGAAGCTCTTCGAAAGGGTCCGCCGCCGTCTTTCGCTTCACGAATACCGCGTGCTTTTCACCGCGCTCGCCGCCGGTCTGCCCGCGGTGGCGGTCTCGATGGGGATTCTCTGGTACGCGGACTACACGCCCAAAGTGCAATGGACATGGACCGTAATCATCCTCGGCTGCTGGTGGGGCTTCAGCGCCGCCGTCCGGGAGCGGGTGGCCTCCCCATTGCGCACCATCGCCAATCTGCTGGAAGCGATGCGCGAGGGCGACTACTCGATCCGCGCACGCGGCGCACGGGGCGAGGATGCGCTGGCGGAGGTCATGCAGCAGGTCAATGCCATGAGCGCCACGCTCCGCGCCCAGCGCCTCGGCGCTCTCGAAGCCACCACGCTGCTGCGCAAAGTCATGGAAGAGATCAACGTTGCCGTGTTCGCTTTCGATCAGGAGCCGCGCCTGCGGCTGGTCAACCGTGCCGGCGAGCGGCTGCTGGCCCAGCCCGCCGAGCGCCTGCTGGGTCTGAGAGCCGATTTGCTCGGGCTGGCCGACTGCCTCGAAGGCGATCCTTCCCAGACACGCCAGCGCTCCTTCCCCGGCGGCTCAGGCCGCTGGGGCGTCAGCCGCACCAGCTTCCGCGAAGGCGGCCTGCCGCATCAGTTACTGGTGGTCACCGACCTCACGCGGCCTTTGCGCGAAGAAGAATTACAAGCCTGGCAGCGCATCGTGCGCGTGCTGGGACACGAGCTGAACAACTCGCTCACGCCCATCAAGTCCATTGCCGGAAGCCTCGAGAGCATCATCGCCCGCAACGAGCTGCCCGAGGACTGGCGGCAGGATATGACACGCGGGCTCGCCATCATCGCCTCGCGATCGGAGGCGCTCAGCCGCTTCATGGGCACGTACACTCGTCTGGCCAAGCTGCCGCGCCCGCAGTTGAAGCCCATCGAGATCGGCAGCCTGATCCGCCGCGCCGCCGGCATCGAGACGCGCCTGACCGTTCAGGTCGAACCCGGTCCGGCAGCGACGATTCACGCCGACGGCGATCAGCTCGAGCAGTTGCTCATCAATCTCATCCGCAATGCCGCTGACGCTGCCAGCCAGACCAGCGGAGGCGTCCGCGTGTGGTGGGAGAAAGCGGGCGGCAATCTTCTGGTCCTGGTGGAAGATGAAGGGCCCGGGCTGCCGAACACGGCGAATCTGTTTGTGCCGTTTTTCACCACCAAACCCGGTGGATCGGGGATCGGGCTGGTGCTCTGCCGGCAGATCGCCGAAGCGCATGGAGGCGCGCTGTCGCTTCAAAACCGGGCCGGCGGCAAGGGCTGCGCGGCGCGGCTGGTGTTGCCGTTGTAGGCAGCGAATGGGCACGTCGGGGTGTCGCTTTTTGAGTTCTGGCGACAGACAGCAGTGATCGCCTCGATCTTGCTGGCAGCGGTGAGAATGTCCTTCAAGAACGAGGCCTCATGCCGCATAGATAACTCGGGCCTCTTTGAGAACGTGCGGGCGTATCCATGACTTCAGGCCGCGCTTCGTCACCAGATCGACCTTGCGTCCGACCAACAATTCCAGGTCCTCGCTCAGAGACTCGAACTTGAGGAGCCCAATGCGCACGCTGGGATCAGATTCAACCATGACGTCGATATCGCTGCCGGGCCGCATCTGTCCGCGCACGGCTGATCCGAACAAGGAGAGTTCCCGGATTCCGTACCGCCGGCACAAATCCGCCAACTTGATCTCGTCGACCTGTGCGTCACCGAGTTGCAGAGTCCGGCCCATAGTTGCTCCCCTCCATTATGACCGAGCAGAGCGCCAACTGGCGTCATCGGCGTTTTCTGTTGAACGCGCAAAGCGTTGCAGGAAATCTTTAGCAAGTGGCAATATGCGCCCCGCTTTCCCATCTTGATGGATAGACGTAAAATTTCGTCCGGCGGTTGACGGACGGCGTCGCCCGCCGGCGAGCGAACGAGAGGAAGAGTACAGGCATGTCTCTATTCAAAATGATCGGAGTTTCCCTCCTCGGGCTAGGTTCGGCGGCCGCCGGCATCATTGTCAACAGCCCCGCCGTCCCTCCCGACGGAGCACCCTACACGAAAGATGGCGGCGGGTTCATTTCTTACGGCGGTGGCGTGATCCTCATTCCAGGCATGACGTTCTCCTGTGGCCCCGAAGTGCCCGCCGGCCCGGATGTGAACGTGCTCTGTACGGCCACGACGACTGCGCAGATCCAACTCGGCGCGAATCCGATTTCCACGGTTGTTGTTATCGGTCCTGGTGACATTACGCTATTCAACAAGGCCGGTCTGGTGACGGGGACCTTCAACACAGAGATGCTATCCCTGAACTTGACAGGCGTTGATGCGGTTTATGGAAGAGTACGACTAACGGAGAGTGCAGGCTTGGCCTCGCTGGGCCAGTCGACGATCTTGGGTCTCGGCGGCGGCCAGTTTCAGATCGACAGCTTTTTTGACGTTTTTACGACCGTCGAGCTGCTGGATTTGGGTCTTACATTCAATTCTGGTAGCGTGCCCGGAATTCCTGGGTCGGACCGGATTCTTCTCGCCGGTCGGGATGTGCCAGAGCCCGGAACCATAGCGTTGTTCTTGCTGGGGGCGGGTCTGGTGGCTGGGCTGAAGAGGTTGTTGGCGCGTCCGTGAGCTGTGGAATAGGGGGAGAGTGCTCTTCACAGACCAGGCGGCAGATGCTATGCTTCCCTCACCAGACCATTAACCATACCCTCATGCGCTCAGATCAGCGACAATCGAACCAGGAGCCTGCCATGGCCGAGTACAGCTACACCGTGATCTACGAGAAACTGCCAGACGGTGGCTATCGGGTCATCATCCCGGCCATGCCGGAAATCTGCACCTTTGGCGAGACGCTTGAGGAAGCCCGCGAGATGGCCCAGGACGCTATCCGCTGTGTGCTGGAAAGCGCCCGCAAAGCCGGCGAGCCGATTCCATCTGAAGTTGAACCTGCCGCTACTGAACGCCTCGCAGTCAGCATTCCGTAGAAATTCTTGGCATGGCCAAGCTGCCGGTCCTCAAACCCAGAGAAGTTCTTCAAGCGCTCTTTCGTGCCGGCTTTTACATTCACCACCAGACTGGCAGCCATGCTCGGCTTTTCCACCGGACCCGGTCCGACCCGCGCGTTACCGTTCCCATCCATTCCAAAGACCGCCCCTTTTGGCAGTATCCTTTACCAATCTCCCAAATGTTGGGTGAGAGGCTTACGACTGACCCCATGACGGGCAGACGTGAGCTGTCCGGCAGGCCCGCCGCTGCCGCTGCCGTCGTGGGAAGGTATAATCGCTCATCGATGCCGAGTGAACCTGCCGCTGACGTTACCCAACTGCTGCTGGCCTGGAGCGACGGCAACGAGGAGGCCTTGAACAAGCTGACTCCGCTGGTCTACGCCGAGCTGCGCCGCATTGCGAGGCGCTTCATGGCCAAGGAACGCCCGTCACACACGCTGGAAGCAACGGCCTTGGTGAATGAGGTGTACATGAAACTGGTGGATGCCAGCCGCGTGCGGTGGCAGAACCGGGTGCAGTTTTTCGGAGTGGCGGCCCAATTGATGCGCCGCATCCTGGTCGACTACGCCAGGAACCGGCGCGCCCGCAAGCGTGGAGGCGCGATCCAGCGAGTGACTTTGCAGGAAGCCCAGTTGGTCGCCGCCGAGCCGGAGCTGGATCTGGCAGCGCTGGACGAAGCCTTGCAGGAGCTCGCCAGGCTGGACCCGCGCAAAGCCAAGGTCGTCGAGTTGCGATTCTTCGGAGGACTGAGCCAGCAGGAGACGGCCGAGGTGCTGAGGGTTTCCACCGACACCGTCTGGCGGGACTGGAGGGCGGCCAAGGCATGGCTGCTGCGCGAGCTGAGGCAAGTTCACTAGAAGCGCAAAGGCCGCGCCCCGCGGCGCCGTACCCTTGAGGAACAGCGGAGTGTTCCTGCCGCGGGCGCGGTCCGTTTTGCGCGAGTTCCTCACTAGAGATGTTCTGTCTCTATAATGGAAGGGCGTGTAGCGGGAGGGTCTTGGATGACCCCGGAACGCTGGCAACAAGTCGAGCGGATCTATCAGGCTGCGCTCGAGCGCGACCCTGCGAGCCGCTCTGCCTTTCTCGAGGAAGCCTGCGGCGGGGATGCCGGGATGCGCCAGGATGTCGAATCCCTGTTGCTGTGGGACGAGCAGGGAGAGACGTTTCTTGAGGAGCCGGCGCTGCATGTCGCCGCCAGGACATTCGGTGAGGCGCCGGCGCTCGAGCCGGGAATGCGGCTCGGCTCTTACGAAGTCCTGTCGCCGCTCGGCGTCGGAGGGATGGGCGAGGTGTGGCGGGCGCGCGACATCGAGCTCGGCCGTGATGTTGCCGTCAAAGTCTTGCCTCCCGCTTTCTCGAGGGATCCGGAGCGGCTACGCCGTTTTGAGCAGGAAGCACGCGCCGCCGGCATGCTGAATCACCCGAATGTGCTCGCCATCTACGCCATCGGAACAGAGGGCAGCACTCGCTACCTGGTGACCGAGCTGTTGGAAGGAGAAACGCTGCGCGAGCGGCTGGCCGGCGGCCCGCTGGCGGCTGGCAAGGCCATTCACTACGCGCTTCAACTGGCGCAGGGTTTGACGGCGGCGCATCAGAAGACGCTCGTCCATCGGGACCTGAAACCGGAGAACATTTTCATCACCGAGGATGACCGGATCAAGATTCTCGACTTCGGCCTGGCGAAGCTGACCGAGCCTCGCCCGGGGTTTGACCAGGCGCGCACGATTGCCGGAATGATCCTGGGAACGGCAGGCTACATGTCGCCGGAGCAGGCTCTCGGCCAGGCGGCGGATGCGCGTTCCGATATCTTCTCTTTCGGCGCCATCGTCCACGAAATGCTTTCCGGACGGCGGGCCTTCCCAGGCAGTTCCGTGGTGGAGACGATCTGCGCGATCGTGAAAGACGAGCCCCCCGAATTGGCCGGCACGCCGGCGCCGCTGATGGAGATTGTGCGCCGCTGTCTGGAAAAAAGACCCGAGAGCCGGTTCCAGTCCGCACGCGAGCTGGCGCTGCGTCTGGAGGCCGCCCGCGAGGCGGTTGTGGACCGCACGGAAAAAGTTGCCGGGGACGCCGTCTCGACCGCTCGCTACGCCGCCGTGCTCGACGCGCCGGCTGAGACGGCGGAAGCGCGCCGCGACGCCCTACCGCGAGCCGTGCGGTTGTGGCGGCCTGGCAAGCGTGCTGTCCCTATCGCCGCGGTTGTGGCCCTCGCCGTGGCTGCCGCGGCATGGTGGCTGGTCAAATTGTCGATCGAGAGACCGCCCCAGATCTCCTTGACGCGTCTCACTTCCAGCGCCGGCCAGTCGACGCACCCGGCCATCTCTCGAGACGGCAACTGGCTGGCCTACAGCTCGGACCGCGGCCCGGGCGGAGATTTCAACATCTGGATTCAACCGCTCCGCGGCGGGCAGCCCGTGCAACTGACGCGCCACAGCGCCAATGAAATCAATCCCGATTTCTCCCCGGACGGAACGCTGATTGCCTACCGGTCCTTCCGTTCCGGCGGCGGCATTTATGTCATGCGAACGGTGGGAGGAGAAGAGCGTCTGGTCGCCGATGGCGGCTACGGTCCTCGCTTTTCCCCCGATGGAAAGTGGATCGCCCTCACGGCCGGCGGGCGGATTGTCGTGGTTCCGTCTACAGGCGGGCAAGCGCACATAGTCAATGCGCCGCTCGATTCCTTTCAGTGCCCTGCCTGGTCGCCCGACGGCAGTCATCTGATCTTTCTTGCCGATGCGAATGACAACAACTTCGATTGGTATGTCGTCCCCTTTGACGCCGCCCGCGGCGAGCCGTCAGCCAAGGCGATCAAGCTCGGCGTTTCGGAAGCGCTGCGGCGGGCGGGGCAAAACGGGTTTGACGACTTTACCTGCCCGTCGGATTGGCTTGGAAACGAGATTATCTTCACTTTGAAAGTGGAGGGTGTGGGCAATTTGTGGAAGATCCCCATCTCGCTCGATCGTTGGAAGCCGTCCGGCAGGCCGCGACAGGTCCTTCCCGGCCCCGGCGTCTCGGAAGCCCGGGTGCTGGCACGGCCCAATGAGCCTGCCCGGCTGCTGTTCGCGACCGAACGGCGGTTTGTTCATATCTGGAGTCTCCCCATCGCCGCCAACGAGGGCAAACCGCTGTCGCCATTAGTGCAGTTGACCCAGGACGTCTCGCTTCTCCCCGGCATCGACGGCACGCGGCCTTCCCTATCCGCCGATGGAACGAAACTGGCCTACACGTCCAATCAAAAAGGGAATGCGGATATCTGGGTGAAAGAATTGAACAGCGGCCGGGAGTTCGCCCTGACGGACGATCCGCGCCCGCAAGACACCCCATTGCTGAATGCGGACGGCACGCGGGTGCTGAGCCGTTGTCCGGAGAGCGCCAGGCAGGCATACTGCCTGCTGGACGTCGAGAAACGCACGGTGCGAAAAGTTTGTGAAGATTGCGGCGAGTTGAAGGATTGGTCCTTCGACGGAACACGTGCGCTTTATACCACCAGCAGGCCGGGCGCCTTGTTTCTTCTTCACCTCGAAACGGGAACCTCGGTGGAATTGTTGAAGGACCAGAGGTTCGCGGTCAAAGAAGCCAGCCTCGAGCCCGCTGGGAGGTGGATCGCGGTGGCCATCCAGCGAATCGGCGAAGACCTGGTTCGTGGGTTCCTCGTCCCTTTGGAAGGCACGAAAGCGGGCGCTCCCGAGAGCTGGATTCCCATCACCGAAGAGCCGTTTCATCTCTCGCTGCACTGGTCGCCGAATGGCAATCTGCTCTACTTCTGGTCCACCCGGAGCGAAGATTTTCGCTGTCTGTGGGCGCAACGTCTCGATCCTCGGACCAAGCGTCCGAAAGAAAAGCCGTTCGCGGTGCGGCATTTTCACTCGGTTCAACGCTATCCCTGGCTAGGAGGCTGGGTGGCGGTGGCCGCAGATAAGCTCGCACTCAATCTGTCTGAATCCACTTCGACTATCTGGATGGCCACGCTCACCTCCGGCCGTTGAACCACTGGAGGTTGTTATGCGCGTTGGACGATTCGCTTTCCTTGTGTCCCTCTTTCCTGGCTTTGTTTCTGCCACTCAAGCCGCGACCTATCACATTCGCATGGACGGCGGGACCGCGGAGCAGTGTACAGGGACCGCCAGCACTCCGTATCCTGGTTCCGGGGCGAACCAGAACTGTGCGTGGGCGCATCCGTTCTGGGCTTTGGACGCGGCCGGCGCGTGGAAGATCCGCGGCGGTGACTCCCTGGTCATTCAGCCGGGCAACTACGCGATCGGCTATGGCGCTCCCAACAGCGGCTGGTGCACTCGCGAAGGAGCGTTTGCCTGCGGGCTGCCTCCTCTCCCATCGGGTCCCGCCCCGCAAACGCCGACACGGCTGGTGGGCTCCGGATGGGAATCCGGCTGCCCTGCCATGCCTGAATTATGGGGCACTCAACGCGTCCTGACGGTGGTCAATCTCGACAAAACATCGAACGCCGTGATCGGCTGTCTGGAAATTAGCGACCGCTCCGGCTGTGTCGAGTTCCACGCCAACTCCTCGGTCCGCTGCGAAAGGAATCGATATCCATACGGGGAATGGGGCGCCATCGGAATCCATGCCGTCGATTCGTCCAACGTCACATTGCGGAACCTCAACATTCATGGGATGGCGCACACCGGCATCCAGGCCGGGCGTCTTTCCAATTGGGCAGTCGAGGACGTGCGCATCGCCGCCAACGGGTGGGTCGGGTGGGACGGCGACCTGGGCGATACGGATTCCTCCAACTCCGGCACGATGGCCTTCCGCCGCTGGAAGGTCGAGTGGAACGGGTGCGCCGAGACCTATCCCGGGCGCCAGCCGGATCATTGCTGGGCGCAGAGCGCGAGCGGGTATGGCGACGGCGTCGGTGTGGGGCGCTCGGCGGGCCATTGGATCATTGAAGATTCCGAGTTCCGCAACAACACGTCCGACGGGCTGGATCTGCTGTATCTGGAAACCGTTCGCGGCGAGCGGCCGGCGGTCGAGGTGCGGCGGTCGATTTCGGCAGGCAACGCCGGTAATCAGATCAAAGTTGCGGGGAACGCGACGATCGTCAACACGGTCGCTGTCGGCAATTGCGCATTCTTTCTGGGCAAGCCGTTCGCGCAGGAGATGGGCGGGCTCGCCAGCGGCGATCAGTGCCGGGCGCAGGGCGCCGCACTGGCGCTCAGCATCGGGCGCGGAGACGCGGTGCGAGTGGTGAATTCGACCATTGTGGGTCAGGGTGACACGGTCATTTCCGCGGAGTGCCGGGCGCGGCTGGGCGGCGGCGTCCCGCCGTGTGACGGCAGCGAAGCCCTGCTCCTGCAAAACAATATCTTCGCCGGTTATGGAGACATTCGCGGCGGCGATGAAACCGGGCTGATGTGGGATCCGGACAACTTCACTCGCGGCCGCAGCGACTATAACATCATCCACCGCGTGAAAGAGGCCCCTTGCCCGGGCGGTTCGAGGAACGTGTGCGCGGACCCGCTGTTTGTCAACGGATCCCTCGATTCCTTCGATGGCCGGTTGCGCGCGGGAAGTCCGGCCATCGACAGTGGTCTGGCGGCAGGCAGTCTGTCCGGCCTGATTCCCCAGGACGACATCACGGGAGCCCCGCGACCCAACGGCTCCGGAGTGGATCGCGGAGCGTACGAGTTCGGGGCGGTGGCTTCCACACCGCTCATTCAGGCGATCGTCAGCGCCGCCAGCGGCCAACCGAACAGCGTAGCTCCCGGGTCGATGATTTCGATCTACGGGCAGCGCTTATCAGAGGTCGTGCGCGAGGCGCCGGCGCCCTACCCGGCGGCCTTCGGCGACCTTCAGGTGCTGTTCGGAGACTCGCCGGCAGGGTTGATCTATGCCGACGACGGGCTGATCAATCTTCAGGTTCCGGATCTCGCTCCCGGATCGAGCTACACGGTAAGGGTGCGCCGCGGCGCCCTCAGCAGCCCGCCATTCGCCGTCCAGGTTGTGCCAGTCGCCCCCGCTGTGTTTGAAACACGTGTCAATGGGGAGCGGCGCGGGGCTATCACCGACTTGCGCGGGACTACCATCTCTTCGGCTACCCCGGCCTCGGCCGGCCAGGTGCTCATCGCCTACCTCACCGGCTTGGGAGCGGCCGATCCGCTCCCGGGCTCGGGCGGCCTGCTCTCCAGCAGGGTGCGCCCTCGAGTGCTTGTCGATGCACGGGAGGCGGAATTGCTGTTCGCTGGACCGCAACCGACCACTCCAGGACAGGATCAGATCAATTTTGTCGTGCCCGCCGGCATTGCCGGCCAGCGCGAGGCGCAGTTTTGGATCGAGCAACTGGACCGGGTGTCTAATGTGGTCCCGCTCCGAATGCGCTGATTCTGCCCGCGCTCTGCGGTGTTACGAACGCCGTCTGCGCTTTCCTGAATGAGACCGCAAAGGCTCGATTCCATCGAGTCGGTGCGGCAAGCCCGATCATCAGGAGGTGCACATGTCCGTAGACTTGAATAGCAATCCGGCCGCAGCCGCAGCGCTCGCACAAATCCACGCGTCGCCCAGGCATTTGATCGTTTTCTACGGAGGATTTTCGGACCAGGACGCGCATGGGGGCCCGCTCACCACGGGCTACCGCACTCAGGAGGGACGCTGGGAGAACAGAAGTGCGAGCCGCGCCTTCTTTGGAATCAGAGAGCTCCGTCCCGGCATTGCGTACTCGGCTTTCAACCCATGCCTCGACAACAGCACGCAAAACGCGGCCGTTCAGGCGGGTCTTGCCGCGATTCGGGCGGCATTCGACCCCAGAGGCAGGTTGATCGTCTACGGTTACAGCGCGGGTGGATACAATGCGCTCAACCTCTGCCGCCGAATCCAAAGCGAATGCGGATGGTACAACGTCAGCTCAGGATTGGGGAATGGAGCTGCTCGGGGGCAATACGACGTAAAGGTGGTCATCGATCTGTTGATCACTGTCGACGCCTGCTTGCAGAGGATCCATGTCACGCGCGCCGATCCGGCGCCCCCGATCGTCCAGCAGCACGCAAACTTCTACCAGCGAAGCGATCCGGAGTTCCAAGGGATCTCCATGGAAGGAGCCAGGCCCAACCAGATCATGCCCGAGTCGAGGCACAATACGATCTGCATCAACACTCTGCCCCAGGTTCAGGCGGCGATCCGAAAGGCGCTCGACATTCCCGTGTCTTCCCACGCGCGAGTCGCTGCCAGTGCACCTGCGCTGGCCATTCCGATTGGCGTCCTGCCGGGCCCGGCGTCGCGGAGATAGACAGACGAATGTGGAGATTCTGCCCGCGCTCTGCGGTGTTACGAACGCCGTATACGCTTTCCTGAATGAGGCCGCAAAGGCTCGAGTCCATCGAGGAGGAAACATGGCGTTTGAACCGACGAATCTTACTGTTGAGCTGGCCATTGCCTGGCTTGAAGGAGCCGGCTTCCGTG
>JACQDF010000362.1 GCA_016201205.1 Acidobacteriota bacterium | reverse complement strand
GAGCCGCCGCGCCTCGGCTATATCACCGGTCTCCTGTGCCAGAATGCCGAGGTTGTTCAGCATCTTGGCTATGCCCGCCTGATCGCCCAGCGGGCGCCTGATGGCGAGGCTCTCCTCAAAGAGCCGCCGCGCCTCGGCTAACTCGCCGGTGCCACGCGCCAGATTGCCGAGGTCGCCCAGCGTCGTGGCTATGCCCGCCTGATCGCCCAGCGCGCGGCTGATGGCGAGGCTCTCCTCATAGAGCCGCCGCGCCTCGGCTAACTCGCCAGTGCCACGTGCCAGATTGCCGAGGTTGCCCAGCGTCGTGGCTATATCCGCCTGATCGCCCAGCGCGCGGAAGATGGCGAGGCTCTCCTCATAGAACCGCCGCGCCTCGGCTAACTCGCCAGTCTCCCGCGCCAGAAGACCGAGGTTGTTTAGCGTCCCAGCTATGCCCGCCTGATCGCCCAGCGGGCGCCTGATGGCGAGGCTCTCCTCATAGAGCCGCCGCGCTTCGACCCAGTCGCCGGTCTCCCACGCCAGAGTGCCGAGGTTGCCCAGCGTCGTGGCTATGCCCGCCTGATCGCCCAGCGCGCGGCTGATGGCGAGGCTCTCCTCATAGAGCCGCCGCGCTTCGACCCAGTCGCTCAAAGCCTCGTGAACGAGACCCATCTCGTTCAGGATTTGCGCTTGCCGGCTGCGCTCGCGCGGGCTCCCGCCCAGCGCGCGGTACTCTTCCAACAGTCCCTTGAGCATCACCAACCGCTCGCGCTTGGCGCGTTCTGGCAAGCTGCCCATCACGTGCGCCGCTTCACTCGTGATTGGCGACAGCGCGCGCTCCGCCGTCACACGTTCAGCTTCCAACTCATAAAGGCCGCTGCGCCACGCCCAGAAGTCTGGCGCGCGGCGCGCCAGCGCGGTCAGCGCGTAGTCCGGCAGCCAGATGGTCAACGGGCAGGGCAGAACCTGCAGAAAACGCTCGCGGTTCAGGTTCAGGTACGAGAGAATACGCGGGTAGGCATCGGCGGACGGGATAGACCGCTCAAGGCCATAGAGGAAGAGGGCTATCTTTTTCCGGCGAGCCGGAGCGCTTGGCCCGCCGCTTTGAGCCTGCGCTTCGTCGAGGCGCGTCTTGAGAAGCGGCAGAAGTTCCTCAACAGGCCCGGCCAGATCCACCTCGACGACATGGATCTGAAGCGCGTCCAGCAGCGCGATCAGGTGGGCGACGACGCGGCGGCGCTGTGCGGGCACGTTGCACCGCACAAAGCCCAGCCAGAACCCGTCGGCGTAGTCCAGCGCGCGCGTCAGCCGCCGCGCCACCACATCGGCCGTCTCGGCCGTGGTCTCAAGCGCGGCCGGCAAGGTCTGGGCGCTCATCGGTCAACGCTTCCTTAAAGCGGCGTAATTTCAACACGGCCGGGTGCACGTCGTGCCACGGCTCGGCGCCGTTGGCGTACTCGAGGACGCTGTTGTTGTACAGCATCAGCTGGTGGTCTGGGTCGTTCTCGATCCGGTTGGTCAGATGCACCCGCGCCAGCCGTCTAAAGTGGGCTTCGGGGATCGAGCGGCTGAACGCGGCTATCAGGCGAGCCTCGGCGCGCTGGGCGGCTGTAAGGGTAATCGGCTTGGCCTTGCCCTCGTCGGCGTATTCAATGCTGTGCCGCACCAGCGTCATCAGATCGCGCGGGTGGCCGCCGGAGGCGCGGCAGAGATAGTCCACCGCACTCTTCTCGGCCAGCGCGTCTATCTCAATCCGTTCGCCGAGGAGACTGCGCAAGCGGGCTATTCCGTCGGGCCAATCGCCGCCGCCCTCATTGACCGGCTCATGGGCTTTGATCATCGGCAGCACGCGTTTGTCGGGGAAAATGTTGCGCAGGATGTTCGCGCGCGGTGTGTAGAGCATAGAGATAGGCACGGTATAGATGGTGTGGCAGGCCAGCGCGCGAAGTTGATCGCCGTGCTCGATGTACAGCGCATCGTGCGAGGTGCGTCCCGACCCCAACTCCTGCGGGGGTATGCGATCGAGGCTGTCCACAATCACCACAATGTCCGATCGGTTGCGGCGCGTGACCTGCACCTGCGCTGTATTGAGTAGGTCATTCAGCAGTACGATCAACTGCGAGACCTGCCGGTCCAGGCGCTGGCGAATCTCTGTCTTGACCGTGTCTCCCGTTTTGATTTGGCCGGTCAATTTGGCCAGCAGCCGCGCGACGAGCGGCAGGTCTGGCGGCAGGCCCGCGCCGAGCGACACCTCGGCGGTCAACTGCCTTTCCATACTGCGCCACTCATCCTGCTGATAGACCACCTCGGCGAACCAACGTTCAAGGGCTTTAAGCGGGCGTTCCAACGGGATACCCTGCTCACGAAAATCTGCTTCCACTTGCCGCGCCGTCCAGAGCAGCAGGTCGGTATAGGTCAGATCGTTTGGGTCAAGCACTTCGTTCACATCATAATAGACGACGTAGAAACCGTCGTCCTCAAGCCGCTTTTTCAACCGCAGCAGTTCGGTAGATTTGCCGCAGCCGCGATGGCCGGTGAACAGTTGGCAGGTCTGCTGATCTGAAAACGAAATGGCTCGGAACATCTGGGCCACGATGTCTTCGTTGCCGCGCACGTCATTGCAGTTCACATAGCGCGGGTCGCCGGCGGGCAGCGGCTTGGTCGGGTCAACCGCGTTGTAGGCATCGCGCAGGGTTCGAGCGAGGGACATAGACAGCCTCCTGGAGAGATAATAACAAACGGCTAGCAGAGAGTCAAGCGCCCATCATCGCCAACTCCGCCCCGGCTTGTGTCAGGAACTCCTGCGCGAGCAGGGATTAGGGGTGTTTCTCGGCATCCGGTTGCCGTCGTTGTTGTCCCTTACCCCCTACTCCATACTCCCTACTTCCGCCTCCGCCGGTGACTCCCGGCCGGGGCGTTCATCCTGACCAACTCGACCCGGGCCTGCATCAGAAACTCCTGCGCGAGCGGGTCGAGGTAGGCTTGCGTATAGACCACGCGCACGATGCCGGCGTTGATCAGCATCTTGGCGCAGGTCAGGCACGGCTGGTGCGTGACGTAGATGGTGCCGCCCGCGGCGGAGATGCCGTGCCGCGCGGAT
>JACQDF010000361.1 GCA_016201205.1 Acidobacteriota bacterium | reverse complement strand
CTCAAACTCAAGGAACTGGTAATCATTCCAGACCTTGCCGCTGCCGCTGTGCCCTCTTGCTGATTCAATATTCTGCCAATTTCGGCAAGAACCTAACTACGTAGGTACTAACGGTCGCGGCTCGGAAGCGCTTCCGAGCCGCGCGCGTGAGCAAGCGGAGGTGTCAACCTGAAACAGTAATTCCATGACAGGCGCTTACCCCAGAAACTTGTAGCCCGCCCGGTGCACCGTCACGATCCATCGCGGCGAGGCCGGCTCGTCTTCAATCTTCTGCCGCAACTTGGCGATGTGATTGTCCACGGTGCGCGTCAGCGGATAATTCGGCATGTCCCAGACCCGCTCCAGCAGCTCATCCCTGGTCACCACTTCGCCCCGGCGCCGGACAAAATACCTCAATATCTCGAACTCCTTCATCGAAAGCTCGATCGCCGCGCCGCCCCGCCAGGCGCGGCAATGGCGAAAATCCAGCCTCATCCGGCCGAATTCGTACTCCCCGGCATCCTCGTCCTGCGCTGCTCTCCGCAATTGCGCCTTTACACGCGCGCTCAGCTCCCCTATGCGGAAGGGCTTGGTGACGTAGTCGTCCGCTCCGGTCTCGAGGCCGGCCACGATGTCCGCCTCCTGGCTTCGTGCTGTCAGCATCACGATCGGCGTCGCCACTCCGCGGCTTCGCAGCTCGCGGCACACTTCGAGCCCGCTCTTCCTGGGCAGCATCAGGTCCAGCAGGATCACATCCGGCTGCTCGTCCAGCGCCTTGCGCAGCCCTTGCTCGCCATCGGAGGCGGTCGAAACCGTGTAGCCTTCGAACTCGAAGTTGTCTCGCAGGCCCAGGGCCATGTCGGGCTCATCTTCGATGATGAGCAGCTTCGGCGCTTTACCGGCCATCCCCGGCTCCGGCCCTCGCCGGAAGAAGGATCGTAAAGGCGCTTCCTTCCCCCAGCCGGCTTTTCACTTCGATCGCACCTCCGTGCGCTTCGACGATCTCCTTGGCGATCGCCAGGCCCAGTCCCGTGCCGGGCCGGCCGGTGGCGGCGCGGTAAAACTTCTCGAAGATGCGCTTCTGATCCTGCTCTGCGATCCCGATCCCCCGGTCGCGGACCGTGATCAGGAGGTGTTCCTCTTCGTGCCGCGCGTGCACATGAATCGACATTACCTCGCCAGAGTACCGGATCGCATTCTCGAGCAGATTCTCCAGTGCCTTCCGCAAGGCGTCTTCATCCATCCGGATGGCCGGCAGTTCCCGTTCAACGTCCACGTTCAGGGACCCGCCCTGGCTCGCCACGCGTTCGGCGTACGGCTCCGCAACTTCCTTTATGAGCGTACCAGGCTCTCGTTCAGCGAACCGGTATGGCCGGCGGCCGCATTCGATCCTGGCAAAATCCAGCAGATCGCCGATCATCCGCTCGAGCTTCCGGGTCTCCCTCCCGATCACTCTGTAATACTGCGACACCCGTGCCGGATCCCGCACCCGCCCCAATTCCAGCGTCTCGGCGTGCATCCGGATCAATGCCAGCGGTGTTTTCATCTCATGCGATACGCTCGACACGAACGCCGACTTCAACTGAGCCAGCCGCGTCTGCTGTACCGCCGCGCGGAACGTCAGCCCGGCGCTCAGAATGAGTCCCAGCAGAACGCATCCGCTGAGCAGCAGGCCATACTGGAACTGCTCCCGGGCGAGCCGGGTGACGCTCGCCGGAGTCCCGGCACGGCGAACGACCGCGACTGGCGCTGGTCTCGGCGCGCAGGTCACCTCCGGAAACGCAAACACACGCTCGAGGAACACCGGCCGCAGCTCGTAGCCGGCCCGCTCGCGCCGCGCCGCTGCCTCCAGCTTCTCGAGCGCCCGGTACTCGACCGCAACCAGGCACAGCGTCGCCGCCGCCAGCGCGCACTGCACTGCAAACCACACGGGCCTCATACGATTTCCATTCTACGGACCGCCTTGTGCGATCGATTCCCGCCGTTACAACTTTTTACAAAGCGCAAAGGGCCGCGCCCCGCGGCGCCAAGCCGTTGAGGAACACCGCCCGCTATCATAAAAACCGGCTGTGGCCCTCGACGAATACGCCAACAAGCGCTCCTTCGGCAAAACGCCCGAGCCCGCGGGCTCGGCGACGGCTTCCTCGAGCCAAACACGCTCCGGCGTCTTCTGCGTACAACGCCACCGAGCGCGGCGTCTGCATTACGATCTACGACTCGAAGTGGACGGCACGCTGAAATCCTGGGCGGTGCCCGAAGGACCCTCGCTCGATTCCGCCATCAAACGCCTCGCCGTTCACGTCGAGGACCATCCCATCGAGTACGGCACATTCGAAGGCGTCATCCCGCCGGGCAACTACGGCGCCGGCAGTGTCATGCTCTGGGATCATGGCCGCTACGAAGTTCTCGGCGATCCGCCGGCCGAGGCCCAGCTTGCCCGCGGCGATTTCAAATTTCGCCTCGACGGCAAAAAGCTGCACGGCGATTTCGTGCTCGTTCGCACCAGGCAGAACAAGGGCCGGGATTGGCTCCTCATCAAGAAGAAAGACCAGCACGCGCAGTCCGGCTGGGACATCGGCCTCTCTCCGCTCAGCGTCACCACCGGCCGCACGCAGGAAGAGATCGCCGCCGGCGTCCAGGCGCCCGATCCATCCGGACTCGAACAGATCAAAGGCGCGGTCCAGGCGCCGATGCCCTCGATGCTTTCTCCCATGATGGCCTTTGCTCGATCGCAACCGCCCGCTGACCCAGGCTGGCTGTTCGAAGTGAAGTGGGACGGGGTGCGTGCGCTTTGCTTCCTCGAAAACGGCTCGCTGCGGATGATCTCCCGCAACGGGAATCCGATGGACCGCCAGTATCCGGAGCTGGCCGTGCTTGCCGAAACAGTTCGCGCCGCCACTGCGATTCTCGATGGCGAGATCGTCGCGCTCGATGAGCGAGGCCTTCCCGGCTTCGGTTTGTTGCAGCGCCGCATGCACGTCGGCGATGCCGGCTCCGCTGCCAATCTCGCCCGCACGCAGCCGGTCACACTTTACGTATTCGACCTGCTCTACCTTGACGGGTGGGACCTCCGCCGCTCGGCGCTGGAAGACCGCAAGCGGCTGCTCGGCGCCATCCTCACGCCTTCCGGCCCCATCCGCCTCTCGGATCACTTCACCAACCAAGGCGCCGAGCTCTTCCACCTGGCGCGCCAGAGCGGCCTGGAAGGCATCGTCGCCAAGCGGCTTGGCTCCCCCTACGAATCCCGCCGCAGCCCAAACTGGCTCAAGATCAAAGTCACCCAGCAGCAGGAATTCGTCATCTGCGGTTACACCACCGGCGAGCGCGATTACTTCAGCTCGCTCGTTTTGGGCCTCTACGATCACGACAAGCTCGTCTATGCCGGCAACGCCGGCTCTGGTTTTGATCAGGCCTCGCTCGAACTCGTTTTCGCCAAGCTCGGGCCGCTCGTAACTGCCGAGATGCCCTTTGACACGCGGCCTGAAATGCTGCACCCGCCCGTTTGGACTCGCCCCGAGCTGGTGTGCGAGGTCCGGTTTTCATCCTGGACGGAGGACAAGCGGCTGCGAGCGCCTGTTTTCCTCGGCCTGCGCAATGATATCGGCCCCAAAGAATGCATCGTCGAGACGGAACAAGCCGTCTCTGAGGTCCAACTTGTGATCCCGCCGCCGCTGGTGGCGGACACCCGCGACAAGATCATTCTGACGATCGACGACCGCCGCCTCAGCTTCACCAACCTCAACAAGGTCTATTACCCGCGGGAAGGCTACACCAAGCGGGACCTGATCAACTACTACTCCCAGATCGCGGATCTCATCCTGCCTTACCTCGAGGACCGCGCGCTGTCGCTGCGCCGCTACCCGGACGGCATCGAAGGCGAGTCCTTCTTCCAGAAGGAAGCCGCTGGGCACTTTCCGGACTGGCTGCGGATCGAGCCGATCTACTCATCCCACAACGAGGCGCCCATCCGTTTCGTGGTCGCCAATGACCGTGCCTCGCTGCTGTTTCTGGCCAACCTCGGCTGCATCGATCAGAACCCGTGGATGAGCCGCATCGGCTCTCTGGAGCATCCCGACTTCCTGCTGATCGACCTCGATCCGCAAGACTGCGGCTACGACAGAATTGTCGAGGCGGCGCTGCTCGTTCGCCAGAAACTCGACGCGCTCGAGCTGGCGGGGTACCCCAAGACCACGGGCGGCGACGGCATGCACATCTACGTCCCCATCGAGCCTGTCTACTCCTATGAGCAGGTCCGCTCGTTCGCCCAGATCCTGGCCGGCGTACTGGCCAACGAGCGGCGCGACCTGTTCACCACGATCCGGGCCGTTTCCAGGCGGGAAAAGAACAAGGTTTATTTCGACTGGGCGCAGATCGCGACCGGTAAGACGATTTCCGCACCCTATGTGTTGCGAGCCTACCCCGGCGCCCCGGTCGCCACGCCGCTGGAATGGCGTGAAGTCCGGCCCGGGCTGACGCCGCAGCAGTTTCATATACGCAATGTGCTGGAGCGCTTCGCCCGGCTGGGAGACCTGTTCGCGCCCGTGCTCGAAGCACCGCAACGCCTCGAGCCGGCTTTGCAGAAACTCGATTCGCTGGTCCGCCGTTAGCGTCGTTTCAGAGGAGCTCCCCTATAAGAGTATTGGGGACAACCGCTAGCGGGAACGGTCGCCCTCTGGGCTCTTCGCCTGCTGCGTTTGGGGCGTCTGGGTGCCACCACGCTCGTTCGTCGGTGAGCCCTTTTCCCAATCCGGCCAGCGATCAACCTGCTGGGTAGCACTCCTCATCCAATCCCAAAACTCTTGGTACTCCAATCGCTTCTGCTCAGGCATTTTCAGGACTCGCTCTCCTCGAAGATAATAGCTCCTCCAGCGCCTTCAACGCAAGGATCTCTCGTCGGAGGTAGGACGTAGGCTGCAACTGCATTCGCAACGTAGCTTTTGACCGTTCCCATTCGACCAACTTGCCGTCCTCCTTCCTCTTTCGTTCGATCGGATAGCCTGTGCTCAGCTTCAGCGAGAACAAGTCGAAGTACCGTCGGGGGCCGACCCCGATGAATGGCAAGAATGGGATCTTGCCTTCCTCCTCTTGGTCGATCGAAATGGCGTCGTCATGCAGAGTGGGCGCCTTGCTCTTGGCGTAAGGCTCTATGTAGACGACCTTGCGTATCCCGCTGGTGACGATGTGACGCGCGCAGTTGTGGCACGGGAAAGTGGTTGTGTACAGAGTGGCGCCTCTGGGACTCCGGCTTGTTCTGGTACAGGCGAGAATCGCTGCCATCTCCGCGTGAACGGATCTGCCAAACTCCGTAATGTCGAAGAACCCTGTCTCTCGCAGTCGATTCATCGCTTCAGCCTCATCGCCCTCCCCAAGTGCCTGGGCGATTCGCCGAGCGATCGCCAACTTTTCGAGGTCGTTCGAATCAACACCCCGCTCCAAATCCCTCTGGCAACCTTCCTGAGATCCGTAAACCCCGCCGAACGCTTTCGGGACCTCGTTGTACCCCACTGCAAGAACGTCTCCATGTTCATCAACGATTGCTGCGCCGACTTGCCGGGAAAGGTCCCCAGAGCTCAGGGAGGCAGCGTATGCCAGGAACATCCCGTGCTCGTCCTGCCTCGGCGTTAGTTTCGGGCACCCGCACAATAGGTCGAGGAAGCGAGGGATCTGATTCTTGTGCTCCGACATCGACACGAAGACATCAGCCAGATGAAAGGCCTCACGTGTCTGCTGGCCGTGCTCCAACTCCTCCTTCGCGTCGGTCTCGATCAATTCGTCGATGACTTCGTCAGCCATTCCCAGCTCTCTCAGGTAAGCTTCCCGATCTTCCTTGGTCGATGAGATTCCGATCAAGAAGAAGCCAGGGCCGTAGATCCGTCGAAGGGTGTCCACCTCTTCGGGTCGTTTCAGCGTTGCGATAATATGACACGTCTTGAAAAGCGGTTGTTCCTTCGGCCTCGTGCCGGCGATGCGGCCAGCGGCGAATAGGGCCATGACATCGGCACAGCTTGTCACCTCCCGAATCGTGTTTCCCGCCAGAATCTTCGACTTGGCACGCTGGGTCGGATTGCTGTGATCAACCCTGATGGTCGAGCCAAGCTGGGAAAGGAGGTCGTCGAAAAAATCGCTCAGACGCACCCTGTGAGCCTGGTACCCGAATTGAGCAAGATAGTTCTCCAAGGTTTCGACGCAGCGCTCGTAGGCGGTGCCGAGGGGACATACTATGGCGAGGACGAGCTCAGCTTCAGGATAATATCCCAGATAGGGCTTGGCAGGGGCAGCCACGTCCCCTAAGCTGCCATAGCCGGCCCAGAACGTCAACCTGGAGGGAGTGGGGGCGCCTGTGGGGCGGCTTTCAGCCGCAGGCCCGCTTTCAACGGGCTTGGCTGCGTCAAATGGCGCTACCCCCATTTGCGGGTATTGTCGTAAACGTACTAGTACTATAAGAATAAGGTAATGCTTTCCCTGATGCCACTTCCCCCCACTTCAAAGCAGGAGATCCGCCGCCACCTTCGTCGCCTTTACCTGCGCCGGTCTGCCATCGACCGGTTGATCCATTCTTTGGAATTCTACAGCCGCACGGAGTGGCCTGCTGCCGCTCCCGGCAGGAACGCAGCCGAGCCCGTGCCACGCCAGCAGTTGGGCCAGATGCAATAAGATCTGGTCCGGGGCCTTGGCATAGCGGTCCAAGGCCTTGTAACCTATCAGTTTGGCGTTACGCCCTAATGGTTGAGCCCAAACGGGTTGCCACCGGGGCGACCTCGCCTTGTGCAGGGCGGCATGCTGGTGGACTTCAGCCTCATCCAAAGGGCCAAGGAAGGCGACGATGCTGCGTTTAACGAGATTGTCCAGGCCTACCGCAAGCGCATCCTGGGCACGATCTCGAGGCTCATCGGCCGGCCGGAGGATGTCGAGGATGTCGGGCAGGAAGTTTTTGTGCGGCTGTATTATTCGCTCGACCAGCTCCGGGCTCCGGAAGTTTTTGAACCCTGGCTGTACCGTCTCACAGTCAACGCCGCCTACGATTACATGCGCCGGCAGAAGCGGCGGCCGGAATCCCGCATGGCGGACCTCAGCGAACAGCAGGTGCAATTGGCGGACGCGGCCGCCGGCGGCAGGCAGCGCGATCAAGAGCAGCACAAGGCGAACCTTCGCGAGTTCGTTCAGTCCCTGCTGGGGCAAGTCTCCAAAGAGGACCGTGTCCTGCTCACGCTCAAGGAAGTGGAGGGTCTGTCGTTGAAGGAGCTCGAGGCGGTTTATCACGTGAACGAGAACGCGCTCAAGGTGCGGCTGTTCCGCGCCCGCCAGCGCGTGCTCAAGGCTTTTGCCGCTCAGCAGGGTGCTGCAAAAGACGATTTTCATGAGTAGAATGAAAAAGGGGGAAACGGGTATGTCCGATCATCTCGACCGCAGGCTGGACAAACTCTTCCAGTCCTATCGGGAGGCCTGTCCTGACATCGAGGGCAGCCCGGAATTCATGCCTCGTCTTTGGCGGAAGATTGAGGCTCGCCAGCGATTGCCGTTTACATGGCGACGCATCACGCAGGTCTTCGTTTCCGCTGCCGCCGCGCTTTGCCTGGTGATGTCCTTGCTCTTGTTGTCCCCCGTTCCCCAGGGTCCCGGCTTCGCGATTTCCTACCTCGAGGCGCTCGACAGCGAGCATGAGCTGATGGCTTTTGCCGACCTCGACCCGGACCTTCCAGGAGACTTGCAGTGACACCACGCCGCAGCAGCCTGATGGTGGGCGTTTATCTTCTGCTGGTGTTCCTCAGCGGCGCGCTGGTTGGCGCATTCGGCTACCGTCTTTATTCGGCCAAGGCAGTTGGCGCCACTGCTCGATCCGTGCGATCGCAGGGACACGACGCCTTCCGGCAGCGCTACCTCAAGGACATGGAGAGCCGCCTGAAACTGGACGCGAGCCAGATGCAGAAGCTGGTGGCGATTCTCGATGAGACACGCGCCCGTTACAAGGCCACTCGCGACCGCATGGATCCCGAGATGAAGCAGATCCAGCTCGAACAGCGGGACAGGATTCGCGGGATTCTCTCGGCGGATCAGAAGCCCGAATACGAAAAGATGCTGGAAGAGCGCGAGCGCAAGCGCCGCGAACAGTCGCACGGCCCTGGCTGCTGACAGCGCTCTGCCCCATACACGGACCCATTCCCCTCTAACCCTCTTGTTCCAGGCCGATGAGTTGGATGTGAACATCGGCTATCTGTTTCTCTTCGCTTTTTGCACCGGCGCACACGCGGAACCGGCGGATGGCGATCTGCGCGGCCTTAGCCTGGAACAATTGCTGAGTCTGGAAGTGACCTCGGTCCGCAAGAAAGAGCAGCGGTTGGACCGGGCGGCGGCGGCGGTCTACGTGATTACCCAGGAAGACATCCGGCGGGCCGGCATCACCTCGATTCCTGAAGCGTTACGGCTGGCGCCCGGGCTGCACGTGGCACGCATCAACGGTGGTACTTGGGCCATTTCAGCGCGGGGCTTCAACGATGCCTTTTCCAACAAACTGCTGGTGCTGATGGACGGCCGCAGCGTATACACGCCGTTGTACAGCGGTGTGTGGTGGCACACTGTCGACACCTTGATCGACGACATCGACCGCATCGAAGTGATCCGCGGCCCGGCAGCGGCGATGTGGGGCGCCAACGCCGTCAACGGGGTCATCAACATCATCACCCGCCGTGCCGACCAGACGGAGGGCACTTTGGCCAGCATCTCGGCGGGCAGTGACGACCACACCATCGCGCGGTTCCGCCACGGCGCCGCACTGGGGAAAAGCGCCTCCTACCGCATCTATGCCCAGAATTCGCTTCGCAATCAGTGGCCTCCCGAGGAATCTCCGGAGGATGCCCACTGGGGCGTGGGACAAGGTGGCTTTCGTGTCGACTGGCGCCGTTCCGATCATCAGGAGCTCACCGTGCAGGGCGACCTCAACGCTGTCTATGGCCAGGCGTTCGAGCAGGATTCCTATCCGGCGCCGCTGCCGGGATCCCTGCTGCGAAATACAACGGATTCCGGCGGCGCCAATGTGCTCACCCGCTGGAGCGTTGTGCACCGGTCGGGTTCCGAGACCCATATCCAGGGTTACATGGACTACCTGGACAATGCCACAAATGGATTGGATGCGCACGAGAAAACGGCGGACGTGGATATCCATCATCGCATGCCCTTTCGGCGGAATCACGAACTGGTGCTGGGGGCGGGGTACCGTTCGATCTGGGACTGGACGGAGGGCAATGCCTTCTCCCATCTGGTCCCTGCCGGCATGCACCACGGAATTGGCAGCATGACGGCGGTGGATGAGATCGAGCTGATTCCCGGGAAATTGACGGCGACACTCGGAACAAGGATTGAGCACAACAGCTTCAGCGGCTGGAATGCACAGCCGACAGCCCGCCTGTTGTGGAGTCAGGCTCGCAATCACACCCTGTGGGGCTCTATTTCGCGTGCAGTCCGGACGCCGTCGCGGGCGGATATCGGCGTGGTCCGAATCTGGCCAAGATCGGGGATCGCGGTTACCGGGAATCCGGATCTTAGAAATGAGACACTCAATGCCTACGAGATCGGGTATCGCACGCAATTCCGCAAGCGGGTGGCGATTGACCTGGCGGCATTTCGCAACGGATACGGAAACTTGCGCAGCACGGAGCTGATCGCGCCTCCCCCGGGACAGCCGCGGTTTTTCTATTGGACCCGGCTGGACAACTTGGCGAGGGCGGAATCCTATGGGACAGAGGGAGTGGTGACCTTGGACATCTCCGCGCGTTGGCGGATGAGCGCTTCCTATACGGGACTGTGGATGAAGATGGGAAGGCAAGCCGGCCTTGGGGGCTCCATCGGTCAGCCGGGGCTGACGACGCCGCGGCATCAATGGCAAGCGCATTCGTCCTGGAACCTTCCCCGGCGCACCCAGTTCGATGCGCACCTCTACCACTACGGCGGCATGCCGGGAGGCGGGTTGCCCCCGGCCCGGGAACTGAGCAGAGGTTACACGCGGGCTGACGTCCGCCTGGGATGGCGTGTCAGTGAAGCCGGCGAGTTCAGCCTTGCCGGCCAGAACCTATTGGACTCGCGGCATGTCGAGTTTTTCTACGAGCCGGGGCCGGCACTGGCCGAGATTCGCAGAAGCTACTACGCGAAGTTCACCTGGCGGTTTTAAGGGTGCCACGTGGAGGCCAGTTCCAGGATCGCCGTTGCATGGACTTGCGTGCTCACCTTGAGCACACCGTTCTTGTCAGGGCAGCAGCCAGGACGCCAGGCGGAGGACCGCGTGAAAGCGGCTGTCGTGCTCCAGTTGGCGCGTTTCGTCGAATGGCCTTCCACCCCCGAGCCGGCCGCCTCCAAGGAGTTTCAACTTTGCGTCCTCGGCAAGGATCGTTGGATTCCCCTGCTCAAGGAAGCCACGCAGGGCGAAACTATCGCGGGCAGAGCAATTGCGGTTCGGCGGCTGCAACGGGCGCAAGAAGCTTCCGGCTGTAATCTGGTTGTTACCGGCGCGTCCGCCGAGGAGATGCCCTGGCATCTGCTCGACCGGCTGCCCGTTCTCACTGTCAGTGAAGAGGCTGGATTCGCCGAAGCCGGTGGTATGGTTGGGCTCACCCTTCAGGCCGGGCGTGTCGGATTCGAGCTGAACACAGCCGCCGCCGAGCGTTCCGGATTGCGCTTCAGCTCGAAACTGCTACGGCTGGCCCGCCTGGTCGGGAACGGAGGCCGCTAGTGTCGCAGTGGTTCCGCAGCCGACCGATCCAGGTGAAGCTTGCGCTGATCATCACGCTGGCCACCGGCCTCACCCTGCTGCTGGCCACTGCCGCTTTCTCGATCTATGAGCTGACCGCTGCCCGGCAAACGCTGGCTGACGAGCTGTCCAGCGCGGCGTCCATCGTCGGGTCCAACAGCACCGCCGCGCTGAGCTTTTCCGACCGGAAGGCGGCTCAGGAGAATCTGGAAGCGCTCAGTCAGGATGCGCGCGTCCTGGAAGCGGCGCTCTATCTGGCCGATGGCGTTATCCTTGCGGAATACCACCGGGACCCAGGCGAACGGCGGTCCATGCCCCCGGAGCTCGAAGCGGGGATCGTCTGGAGCAACGGTTCGCTGCGGATTCTCCACAACGTAACCTTGGAGGACAAGAAGGTCGGCATCGTATATGTCCGTGCCGGGCTGGACACCGTGCGCAACAGGCTGATCGAGTACCTGCTGATGGCCTCCGTAGTGCTGGTCCTCTCGCTGGCTGTCTCGCTGCTGCTGGCGTTTCAACTGCAAAAGATCATTTCCTCCCCGATCCTGCACCTCGAGTCCGTAGCCCGGTCGGTTTCCGAGAACGGCCAGTACAGCTTGCGGGCGGCGAAGAATTCAGAAGACGAGATCGGCCGCCTCATCGACTGCTTCAATAACATGCTGTGCCAGATCCAGGAGCGGGACAGCCAGCTCAGAGGACATCGCGAGCGGCTGGAACAGGAGGTTGCTGAACGCACGGCGGAGCTGAAAGCAGCCAAAGAGAGGGCCGAAGAAGCGGCCCGGCTGAAGACCGAGTTTCTCGCCAACATGAGCCACGAAATCCGCACTCCAATGAACGGCGTTCTCGGCATGACGCAATTGGCGCTGGAAACCAGGCTCACGTCCGAGCAGCGCGATTATCTCGATACGGCCTACCGGTCGGCCGAGAGCCTGCTGGTGCTGCTGAATGACATTCTCGACTGCAGCAAGATCGAAGCCGGCAAATTGAATCTCGAATCCATCGAATTCAGCCTGGATCAGGTGCTGCACCGCACGCTCCGCACGCTGGCGGTCCGGGCCCACCAGAAGCAGATCGAGCTGATGTACGACATCGATCCACAAGTGCCGGACTGCCTGCTTGGCGATCCGAGCCGCCTGCAACAGATTCTCACCAACCTGGCGGGCAACGCGATCAAGTTCACCGACCATGGCGAGGTCCTGGTGAAGGTCGAGCGCACAAGCGACCAAGGCGATGGCGTGGCACTGCGATTCCAGGTGAAAGACACCGGCATCGGCATACCGGCCGACAAGCAGCAGTCGATCTTCGAAGCATTCACGCAGGCCGATGGCTCGACCACGAGAAGATATGGCGGCACCGGGCTGGGGCTGGCGATCTGCTCGCAACTGGTGCGGCTGATGGGGGGAGAAATCGGAGTCGAAAGCGAGCCTGGCAGGGGCAGCATCTTCCACTTCACCGCTCACTTCCAGGCAGGTTCCTTGGCAGAGTCCCTGCGCCGCATCAGCAGCGCCGTGAGTCTCGGCGGGCGGCGTCTGCTGATTGTCGACGACAACGAAACGAACCGCAGGATTCTGGCCGGCTTCACAAGATCGTTCGGCATGGAGCCGGTTCTGGTGAACGACGGCCTGTCGGCGCTGCACGAACTGGCGCGCACGACCAGGGACGGCCCGCCGCTCGATCTCATCCTGATGGACGTTCAGATGCCCGGCATGGACGGGTTCGAGCTCACCCAGGCAATTCGCCAGCAGCCGTTTGCGCAGAACAGCGTGATTCTGATGCTCAGCTCGGTCGAGCTGCCCGGCAAGTCGGCACGCTGCCGGCAGCTCGGCATCCAGTCCTGTCTGACCAAGCCTGTCGGCAAGAGCGACCTGCGGCGTGCGATTCAGGAAGTCCTTGGCATACCTGAGCCCGAAGAGGCGGTCCGCGAATCGGTCACCGGAGGAATGAGTGCGGCCAGCCTCAAAATCCTGCTCGCCGAGGACAACCTGGTGAATCAGAAAATCGCACTGCGGCTGCTCGAGAAGATGGGCCACCGGGTCCGCGTGGTCGGCAATGGGGAGCTGGCTGTCCAGGCCGCCCTCGAAGAGCAGTTCGACGTGATCCTGATGGACGTGCAGATGCCGGGAATGGACGGCTTCGATGCCACTCGCGCCATCCGGGAGCACGAAGCCGTTACCGGCGCACGGGTCCCCATTGTGGCTTTGACCGCGCACGCCATGAAAGGAGACCGCGAGCGGTGCCTTGAATCGGGAATGGACGACTACATCTCGAAGCCGTTCCAATTGGCTGAGGTGAAAGCGGTGCTCGAGCGGCTGGCCGTCAGCGTCCACGCACGCTGAAGACGACGCTGCCTGCTACTGCTGCCCCAGCCCGAACGCGTAGATGTGCGAATCGTGGGTCACCACGTAGACTCGGCCGTTGGCCACCGCGAGGCCGCTGAAGTGCATCCAGCCGTCAATCGCTTTGCCGCTGTCCCAAAGCGCCTTGCCGGTCCCGGCGTCCAGCGCGTACAGCGTCGCGGTTGTTTTCCTGGCGATTCGCTCCTCGGAAGTCAGCATGCGCCCGGAGTCGTCCACCTGCCGGACATATTCTCCATTGGACAGCGCGAACACCACGCCATTGGCGATCACCACCGGCTCGGGCATCTTCATATCCACCGAATTCCACACCGCCGCCGGCGCTGGCTTGCCATCTTTCTCTTCGATCTTGAACGCCATGATGCTGCCGTTCGGCGTTTCGCCATATGTTTGTTCGAACTTCGGCACCGTGGACGCCGGCGGCCCGTAGGCCGGCAGGTAAAGCCAGCGCGCGCCCCCGGGATCTTCCCAAGGCGAGATCGAGCCCCAGAAACCGTGGCCTGCAAAGTCGACGTCTTCATTTGTGATCAGCTCGCTGCGATACAGAGGGGTGCGATGATCCTGGCCGCCGGGCGATTT
>JACQDF010000360.1 GCA_016201205.1 Acidobacteriota bacterium | reverse complement strand
TCGAGGGGCCGGGCTACGGCAACCTCGACGCCGCAATCGCCAAGAACTTCAAGTTGACCGAGTCGTCGCGACTGAAGTTCCAGGCCGAGTTCTACAACTTCACCAACTCGGTGAATTTCCTGGTAGACAACCCAGGCTCGAGTCCGAACAGCTTTCGAATGCCTAATCGGACACCGGCGCAGAACATGACCACCTCGTTCGGCGCGCTGCTGGCGGACCGCGGAGGGCGGGTGCTGCAATTTTCGGCACGCATCGACTTTTGAGTGACCGCTTGCTGACGCGCGCGGCTCCGAAACAGAGCCGCGACCGTGAAGGGAGCGGATGCGCAAACGGGAGGCATCGGAAGTGACTGATCTCAATTCGCGTTTTCGATTTGCATGCGCACCTTGCAGTTGGGGGGTGGAGGACTACGCGGATGCTTCGTGGGGGCAGCCCTACGAGACCATCCTCGACGAGATAGCCGCAGGCGGGTACGCCGGCGCCGAACTTGGACCCTACGGCTACTTTCCGACCGATCCGGATGTTCTCCGGCCCGTTCTCCAGCGGAGACATCTCGAGATGCTCTCTTCGTTTGTGCCGGTGAGATTGGGCGACCCCTCTGCCGCCCCCGCTGTCATCGCTCATATCCGACAGGTGGGGACGCTCCTCGCCGCCCTCAATGCTCCGTTCATCGTCCTCGCCGACGCTCAATCGCCACGGCGAGAGAAGATAGCAGGCCGGGTCCCGAGTGACGGCAGCCAGTCTCTGACGGCCGGCCAGTGGCGCGAGGTAGCCAAAGTGGTCGCGGAGGCGGAACGCGTCTCTACGGATTTTGGCCTGGACCTGGTGGTGCATCCGCATGTGGCCACTCACATCGAGACTCCCCGGGAAACCGAGCAGTTCTTCGATGCGATCTCCGCCACGAAGGTGGGGCTCTGCCTCGACACGGGACACTGTTATTACGGAGGCGGCGATCCGGTTCAGGAAGCCGGCAAGTACAAACATCTGCTGAGGTACATCCACGTCAAAGACATCAACCGCTCCGTTCTCGACGAATCGCATCGCCAAGGACTGGATTTCAATGCGGCTGTCCAAGCCGGCGTTTTCTCCCAAATCGGCGAAGGGTGCGTCGATCTTCCGGCGTTTTTCCGGACTCTGGTGACCAACGGCTACGCGGGGTGGCTGGTGGTGGAACAGGACATCAAGTTCGGTGTCACGCCGGTCGTCCCGGCGGAGAGCATGGCCGCCAGTCTGAAGTATCTTCATGGTCTCGTCCGCAGGCTTTCGGAACATGGATCATGAAAGAACTTGGAGTGGGTGTCATCGGTGTCGGAGAGATGGGCGGGCGACACGCGGAGAATCTGCGGCGTCATGTTCCGGGTGCGAAGCTGGTTGCGGTTGCCGACGCAAAGCTGGATCGTGCGCGGTCGGTGGCCGCAGAACTGGACATCGACAGCTTTTACGAGAGTGCAGAAGCTCTGGTCTCGCACCCGGATGTGCAGGCCGTCGTCATCAGTTCGCCGCCGGGATTCCATCTGCCGGCAATCCAGGCGGCGGCAGCCGCGGGCAAGCACATCCTGTGCGAGAAACCTCTCACCCTCACCCTCGAGGATGCGGATGCGGCTCTCGAGGCAGTTCACAAAGCGGGGGTGTCTCTGCAGGTCGGGCACATGCGGCGCTACGACCCGCCGTACGTCGAGGCAAAGAAGCGCATCGAAGCGGGGGAAATAGGCCAGGTGGTCATCTTCAAGTCGATCGGACGGGATCCGGAATCGTCAATTGCCGCCGCATCCCTGGTCGACGTGAACGGCACCTTGTTTCACGATTCGAGCTCGCACGAGTTCGACCTGGCTCGCTGGCTCACCAGCGACGAGATCGTCGAAGTTCATGCCTATGCAGCGGCCCTGGCGATTCCCGAGCTGAAGCCCAACGCCTTCGATTCGGGGGTGGTGAACTTGCGATTCGCCGGCGGGGCGATCGGGAACGTCGAGTCCTTCATGCATGCCCGGTACGGCTACGACGTCCGCACGGAGATCGTGGGCACGAAAGGCGCCCTGCAGATCGGTCATATCCAACAGACTCCGCTCGTGTCTCTGACCCGGTCGGGGAGCGCCTGCGACCTTGTGTCGCATTGGCTCGTGCGATTCGCGGAGGCCTATCTTCGGGAGATGACAGACTTTGTCCAGAACATCCTGGCGGGGCGTCCGCCGCGTGTATCCGGGCTCGACGGGCGGCAATCGGTGGCGGTGGCTGTGGCGGCCGTGCAATCCTGCCGTGAGTCTCGACCTGTCAAGGTCTCATTGGCCACTCTTACGCGGACTTGAGTATCTGGCGGATCCGCTTGGCCACAATCTCCGCCTCGCCCGGCTGGGCCACCCACGGATTCACCACCAGATCCTCTTTTGACGAGGGGACCACTTCGATGGCAGGCTCGCCTTCCTTCAGCCGCTTCACCACTTCCGCCACCGTGATCTTTGACTGGTCCCACTTGATGTGCAGGTGCGGCACGTGGTTGGCGATCGGCGGCACAATGACGTCGGTGGTGACGCCGGAGACCGAACGCGCACTGTCGGCAATCACCTTCACGCGGCGCTCATACTCGCGCATGTCGGCGGCGTGGTCGCGCTTCATGAACAGCTCGAGGGCCACCAGCATGCCGAGGATCTCTTCCTTATTCACCTTGCAGCCGCGGCCCACGCTGTCGCTGTAGGGCGACGTATTGAGGCGCGCCGCTTCGATCAGGTCCTTGCGGCCGAACAGCAGGCCGGCGCTCTGCGGCCCTCGGATGCCCTTGCCGCCGGAGAACGTCACCAGATCGAAGCCCATCTGGATGTACTTGGTGAGGTTCTCGACGGGCGGCGTGTCGGCGGCGGCGTCGTTGAACGTGGGAATCCTGTGCTTCTTGCCGAAGTCGACGAACTCCTGAATCTTGATCTTGCCGCGCGGATCGGCGTCGTTGAAGAACAGCATCATGGCGGTGCGCGGGTTCACGGCGCGCTCGAGATCCTCACCCGTCTCCACCTCGACCATGCGTACGCCGCAGGCGCGCACCGCGTGATCGTAGCCGTAACGGTGCGACTTCTGAATCAGCACTTCGTTCTTCATGCCGGTGGTGTCCGGCAGGCGGAGAATCTTCTCCTGGTCCGTGCCGGTAATGCAGCCGGCGGCGCCCGCCAGCAAAGCGCCAGCGGCGCCGGAAGTGACCATGGCCGCTTCTGCGCTCAGCATCTGGGCGATGCGCTTGCCAACGGCGTCCTGCAAGGCAATCAGCGGCACGTAGACTTTCGAGGCATATTCCATCGCCGCCATCACTTCGGGCGGCATCAGCGATGCCGTCAGTGTCGTGTAGGTGCCGGCGGCATTGATGAACGGGCGCACTCCGAGTTCTTTGAAGTAGTCGCGTGTCATGGCGGGGTTCTTGGCGGCTTGGGCGGCGGCCACTGCTCCCAGAGCGGGTACAGCAGGCATCACCTTCAGAAAGCGGCGGCGGTTTGGCATCTCGAATCTCCTGCGCCTCAGTCTATCAGATTGTTCAACAGGCGGTTCTCGAGGATCACCTCGGGGCTGTAGTTCTCGCATGCCAGGGACTGGGCTGAAGCGCTGGCCAGCGCTTTGGCGGGCATCAGGCCAACGATCTGGCTGCCCGCGATCCGGACGCCGCGACTGGCCGCCTCCTCGCGGACGGCTTCAAATGCCACCTCGAGCGGCGTCACCTCGAAATCCGTCAGGTTCATCGAAACCTGGGCCCTCCCTCGGGAAGGCAGGAACAGGCCCATTGCCTTGACCTGCGGAAGGCCTCCGCCGGATGCCCGGATCTTGCGGGCGATGGCTTTGGCGATCTGGACGTCGGCCGTTTCCAGGTTGACGTTGAAGGCCAGCAGGATCTTGCGCGCGCCCACGACGGCTGCGCCGGCGGTGGGATGCAGTTGCGGCCCGCCGCGATCGGGACGCCGGGCGGCATCCCGAATGACTTCTCTGCGAAGAGCCTCGAATCCGCCCCTGCGAATGGTTTCCAGGCGGCGGCGGTCGGGCCTGGCGGCTGCGTTCTCATAAAAGTAGACGGGGGTCTGCAACTCCCGCCAGATGCGCTCGCCCAACTGATGCGCCAGGCTGCCGCACTCCTCCAACGTGATGCCTTCCAGCGGAACCAGCGGCACGACGTCAGCGGCGCCGATGCGCGGATGCACGCCGCTGTGGTGGTTTAGGTCGATCCGCTCGACCGCAGCAGCCACACTCCGGAAGGCCGCCTCGAGAACAGCTCCCGGAGCGCCGGCCAGCGTCACCACCGTGCGGTTGTGATCGGGGTCGCTCTCGTACGCCAGCACGCGAGCGCCTGGAATACCGCTCATTGCATGGACAATCGCCTGAATTGTCCCCTGGTCGCGGCCCTCGGAAAAATTCGGAACGCATTCGATCAGAACCCGGCCCACTCGACCTCTCCCTGCCGGTACACGATCCTGCCTCGCTTGATCACCTCGCGCACCAGGTTCATTCCGAAATGATACGGGATCTCCCGGTAGTCCGGCACGTCCAGGATGAGGACGTCGGCTTGCTTGCCGGTCTCCAGAGTGCCAAGCCGGCTGCCCAATCCGATCGCGCAGGCGCCGTTCACGGTGGCGGCGGTGATGGCCGATTCCACGCTCATGCCGAGTCGCTGGCACGCAATCGAGATCGCCGCCTGGAGGCTGCAAGAAGACGGCGACGACGGCCGGAAACCGGAAGCGATGACCAGTCCCCCGTCTACCGGCGCCGCTGTGTGGTTGGCCAGATACGACTCGATCGGCGTCAGGATGGCGCATGGAACAGCATCCGTTCGCTCGACTACGTCGAGGAAAGAGGACTGCAAGGTCCGGAGGAAGCGTCGTGATTTCCTGGTGGCGGCAGGGCAGCCCACCGCGGTTGTCCCGTGACGCAGCATTGTGGCGGCGCGTTTCATCACCGCGCGTTCGCTGGGGTTCTCGCCGGCAAGATCCGCGAGCGCGTCGACGAACCCCGGCATCACCACGCAACCGCTGGCGTCGATCTCGTCGGCTTTCCGGGCTTTGGCAAGGTTGCCGACGCGGCGCCAGGGTCCGACCTCGTCGATGATGCCCGAGGAAATAAGGATGGCGCCGTCGGAAATCACACCAAGCGTTTGATCGCGGGGCTCACGCCGGATCTCCGCGGGTCCGCGCAGTGTCAGCAACTGTCGCGCCCCCCTGATCAGGAAAGGGGCCACGTTGCCTACTGTATCACCGCGGTCCGGTTTTACACGACTTCCACCAGCGTCACCGAAAAGCATCCGGCGGGGGATGAGAAGCAAAGCCGGTTCACCAGGTTTTCCCCGCACACCTTGACCGAGTAATCGGTTCCTTCGACGACAGTGGGCATGGACAGGCCAACGCCGGAGGGGAGCACGGATTTCAGGTTCCCGCCAATGATGTTCACCAGCTCGCCGAGCGAGTCACGCACATCGTCGGTGATGGTGGAGGGTTCCCGGATCGACATCAGCCGAGCCGTCCAGGTGAGCGCCTGCCGCCGGCTGGCTTCGATCAGCACCGCTCCTTTCCAGGATCCGGCGAAAAAGATCGCCGCGGTGATGGCGTCCGGAGTGGGCTCATGTTCCGCGCCCTCCGGCCCGACTTCCAGTCCCAGCATGGTTTGAAAGACTTCGGCCACGATCTGCGAGATCTCCGCCTGATACGCTTCCACAGGAAACTGCTGCATCGCTTTTCTCCTTCCAGTTCAACGCGCTCTGTACAACACGGCCTGGCCGATCGAGACCCGCTCAAACCAGTCCACCGCGCTGACGCCCGTTTCGGCGCCGCCCAGCAGGAGGTGGCCGCCAGGAGCCAACGCGCCGCGGAGCTGCTCGAGGATGCGTTTCTTGGTCTGCTGGTCAAAGTAAATCAGCACGTTCCGGCAGAAAACAACATCGAACGCGCCAAGCTGGCGCAGGTTGTCTCGCAGATCGAGCTTCTGGAAGGTCACCATGCGGCGGACTTCCTCTTTCAATTGCCAATCGAGCCCTTGGCGGTTGAAATACTTCACCAGATAACTCACCGGCAGGCCGCGGTTCACCTCGATTTGCAGGAATTTCCCGGCCCGCGCCCGGTCCAGAATCTGCTCCGACAGGTCGGTTCCCACGATGCGAATGCTCCAGTCGCCCAATCCCATCTCGCGCAGGAGCATGGCAAGTGAGTATGCTTCCTGCCCGCTCGAGGAGGCCGCCGACCAGAAACTCAGACTTCTTAGAGCGCGGCGCTGCTCGATCAGTTGCGGAAGCAGAACGGTTCGCAAAGCGTCATACTGGGCAGGGTCCCGGAAGAACAGGGTCTCGTGCGTGGTCATCGCCTCCACCACCTGCCTCCGCAGATCCGGCGTTCGGGTGGCGCGCAGCAGGTTGCACAAGTCGTTCAGCGAAGTGAGCTGCTGTTTCTTGACGACCGGCATCAGACGGGCTTCGAGCAGGTAATGCTTGTCGGAGTCAATGACGATCCCCGACTCCTTGTAAACGCAGTCCTGCAGGAACCGGTAGTTTTCCGGCTGGAGATCTGTTTTCCCGCTTGATGCGTTGCCAGTCAGTACTGCCATCCTGCGCTCCTTCTTCTCCCTATTCCGGCGTTATTGCAGCACGCCCAGCAACCGCAGCTTGTCCTCGATGATCTCCCTGGTGAACGGCTTCATCACGTATTCATTTGCTCCCGCTTCGAGGGCTGTCATCATCTGCTCCACTTGCGTCTCGGTGGTTACCATCATGAGCTTCACGCCGTGGAAGCGCTGATCGGCCCGAAGTTTCCTGACAAAGCTCAGGCCATTCATTTCCGGCATGTTCCAATCGACCAGAATCAGCGAAACTCCCTCGGCGGCCCCTTCCAGCGTCTCGATAGCCTCTTTTCCGTTGGCCGCCTGGAACACCTCATAACCGAGCTCGGCGAGGGTTCGCGCCAGAATCATCCGCATCGCGCGGGAGTCGTCAATCACCATAGCTTTCAACATATCGGTTGGCTGGCCTCTAGTACGCTGATGAAGGGCACGGGGCCTCGTACAATCGTTTTACCCATCCCTTCGCTCCATCTCTCGATCTCATCGGCCACGATCAGCTTCGACTTTCGGAATCTGCCAGGGCTTTGCGCTTTTTGGGGAATGCGGGCAGAGGGAGGGGAGCCGTCAGTTCATCCCGGCCATCCAGCGCCGGAGCGAGCGCAGCCGTTTCTCGATGTCCGCTTTGTCTTTGGCATCGGGAGACATCTTCAGGTAGCGCGACAGATCCTCGGCGGCCTTGCGGTAGTGCTTCATCTGCAAGTGCAGATAACCGCGCTGGCGGTATTCGGTGGCGTCACCGGGGGCGGCCGTCACCAGCAGATCCTGCACGTCGATCGCCTTGGGCCACGCCGAGCGGCGCAGATACGCTGCCCGCAGATTGTTTAGCATGCGCAGCGCCATCTGGCGCTTGGTAACCGGCTCCAGCGTATCCCAGCTTTCCGACAGATCCATCCCCGTCACCCGGCTTGCCAGCGCCAGACACTCGGTGGCTTCCAGTTGACGGCCGGCGTGAAACGGGTCGAGGTAGGTCTGAAACGCGCCATCGTTGTACTCGACCAGAAAATGACCGGGCATGCCGATGCCGTGAATGGGCCGGTCGAGACGGCGTCCGATCTCCATGTACACCAGCGAGAGCGTGATCGGCAGTCCCATGCGGTCCATCAACACCTGGTTGAGGCAACTGTTCATCGGGCTGTAGTAATCGCCGTCATTGCCGCGAAACCCGAGCTCGTCGAACAGATAGCGGTTGGCGGTAAGGATGTAGGTGGGGCCGTCGTCGTTGCTGGAGACGCGCTCGCCCAGCTCGCTGGCAT
>JACQDF010000359.1 GCA_016201205.1 Acidobacteriota bacterium | reverse complement strand
CTACCACACCCGCCCGGACCAACTCACCGAGGAGCACCTGCGCCAGTACTTCCTCTACCTGGCCAACGAAAAGAAGGTTGCCCGCGCCACCGCCACCATCGCGCTGTGCGGGATCAAGTTCTTCTACGAGCAGACCCTGCAGCGCCAATGGCCCACGCTCCAGCTGATCCGCCCGCCCCGCGAGAAGAAGTTGCCAGTAGTGTTGAGCCGTGAGGAGGTGCGCCGCGCTCTGGCCGCGGTGCGCATTCCCGTCTACCGCGCTTGTCTGACCACCATCTACGCCGGCGGGCTGCGGTTGTTGGAAGGAGCCCGCTTGCAGGTCCCCGACATCGACAGCGACCGGATGTTTTTCCATATTCACGGCAAGGGCAAAAAAGACCGCTACGTGCCGCTGCCCGAGCCCACCCTGCACCTGCTCCGCGCCTTCTGGCGCACCCATCGCTCCCCGCTGTGGCTGTTCCCCGCGCCCACCCGGCACGGTCTGCAACACAGCCTGGCCCACAACGGCGGCCCGGTCACTGACAGCAGTCTGCAAAGCGCGTTCCGCCGGGCCATCCAGCAGAGTGGCATCGTCAAGCGCGCCCATATCCACACTTTGCGCCATTCCTACGCCACGCACTTGCTTGAGGCCGGCGTCAACCTGCGGATCATCCAGGAGAACCTCGGTCACGGCAGCGCTCGCACCACCCAGCTCTACACCCATCTGACACGCGAGGTGCGGGCTACTCTGACCGACCCGCTCAACCAACTCATGCAGGGCCTCTGATCCTTCCCCCGAGGTCCTCATGCTGGAAGTGGCGGATATTTTCCGGCTCCACGGCGCCGCGTATCGCGCACGCTTCGGTGACCGTTTGCTGCCCTCGCACCAGCGGGCTATGCAGGACATCGAAGCGTGCCGCACGGCGTACTTCGGAGGCCATCTCAAAAAGTGCGATCGCTGCGGGCACCAGGTCTACACCTATCACTCCTGCGGCAATCGCCATTGCCCGAAGTGTCATCGCCACCAGACCGAGCGCTGGCTCCAGAAACAGCGCGCGCGCTTGCTGCCCTGCTTCTACTTCCTGCTCACCTTTACCTTGCCCAGCGAACTGCGCGCCCTGGCCCGCACCCACCAGAAAAAACTCTATGGGTTGCTGATGCGGTGCGCCGTAGCCGCCCTCCACAAGCTCGCTCGCGATCCCCGCTACCTCGGCGCCCGCCCCGGTTGCCTGGCCGTGCTCCATACCTGGACGCGCGCCCTGCTCTACCATCCCCACGTGCACCTGCTCGTCACCGCCGGCGGTCTCTCCCCCGATCGCACCCAATGGATCCCGTCAAAGAACCCCCAGTATCTGGTTCCCGTAGAAGCGCTGTCGGTGATCTTCCGCGCCAAGATGTGTGCTGCCCTGAAGAAAGCGAAACTGCTTGAGCAGATACCGCCCCAGGTGTGGAAGAAAGACTGGGTGGTGCATTGTCAGCCGGCCGGCAGCGGCCGCAAGGTGCTGGACTACCTGGGCCGCTACGTGTTCCGCATCGCCATCACCAACAGCCGCCTGGAACAGATCGACCACGGCCAGGTCACCTTTCGTTATCGCGACAGCCGCAGCCAAAAGCCGCGCCGCGTCACCCTCCCGGCTCTGGAGTTCATCGCCCGCTTCCTCCAACACGTGCTGCCGCAGGGCTGTGCCAAAGTGCGTTACTACGGCATCTGGGCTGGCTCCTGTCGCAAGCAACGAGAGCAAGCCCGCGCTCTGCTGAGCGCAGAGCCGCCCACCCTCTCCGATCCTTTGGCCCTCGTCGCGCCGTTGCCGGAGTCAGCCGTGGTCCCAGCCCCTGCTACCTGTCCGCATTGCCGGATCGGACACCTGCTCGTCATCGAAGTGCTGCTTCCCCAGAGGGCGCCCCCATGACCACCCGTTGCCAGCCACTGGTTTCTCACCGCAGCGCGCTGCCCTATCGGCGCGAGAGTGCGGCCGTGTGTCCCTGGCCCTTGCCGAAGCACCGCCGAGACCGCTTTCCGACCCCGTCCCCTCTCCGCCGGGCCCGCTCCAGCGGCTACACCAGGGCGGGGGAACGTCCCAAACCGCCTCGTCCCACTACTAAGAGGCACTAAGAACGCTTCAAAAAATCCAAACACTCGGACGGGGGATTCAGTTCAACCGAGGATTTTGTCGCGGCTTCGCGCGGCAAAAATCCTTAATTCGTTAGTGGAGCCGCTCCAGGTTTCCGGTGTGCGGACTACGGAGAAGTTGCAGCCCGGTCGCTGATTCCAGGGCGTCTATGGGACATCCGGGCCTGAGGAAGTCGAACCCAGTCGCTGTTATCAGCCCGCTCGGCGCGGCCACCCAGCCGAAGCTGGGACGTCAAGTCGTCTGTTCCCCTGCCATCTCAAGCGGTCGACACCAACAGATAGCTGAATCGCTCTCGGATCAGTTTCTTTCGCGCAGCAATGAAGTCCTCAAAACGCTCCAGTCTCCAGAGCGGCGGATCATCCGGAATCAAATGCCTCTGCAAGTAATCCTCACTTTTGTCCCGGAACCAGTCCTCCGGAGAAGTATCGCCCTTCCCTCCGGCGCCGTTTTCCTCACGGCTGAGCAGCATGCAGTTCGCGAGCTGATTTCTCTCGGCATCGCGATACTTCATAACGTCCTTCCGTCCCGTTTTTGGGTTCTCAACTTTTACTCGTTTTAGTGCGCTCTGTGGGAAAATGTGATCCACTTGGGGCAGGTTATTGTCATAGGCCGGCGTGTGGTTGAAGTCGCGATACCAGAGGTTGAATAACACCTGAATTATGCACGGTTCGGGGTGTCCGGCGCGACTGATGCGCTGAGCTGACCCTCGTTTTGGCTGGCTGCTTCCCGGTTTGATCAGCCTGAATTCACCTCCTGCTTTGTAACTCGTTGCTCTTCTTGGACTGCCGG
>JACQDF010000038.1 GCA_016201205.1 Acidobacteriota bacterium | reverse complement strand
GTAGCAGGCCAAGGCCGCCACCATCAACAGCAGCACGGGGACCAGGATAAAGGTAGCGGGATCCAGAGGACTGACCTGAAAAAGCAGCCCGGCCAGCAGTTGTGACAACGCGACCGCAGCCGCCACACCGGCTGCCAGGCCCAATACGACCGGTGCCAGCCCCTGACGCATCACCAGCTTGCCGACATCGCTGGCCGTGGCGCCCAGAGCAATGCGGACACCGATCTCGGGCCTGCGCCGGGTGGCGGCGTAAGCCACCACTCCATAGATCCCGATCGAGGCCAGCAGCAGGGCCGTCAAAGCGAACGCCCCTACCAGCGTCGCCTGGAAGCGGCGCTGGGAAACGGAATCGGAAACGATCCGCTCCATGGTGCGAAGAGGCGGCACGGGCACATCGGGGTCCACGCGCCAGACCTGCTGTCGAATGGCAGCGGCAATCGCGTCGGGATCCATCGAGGTGCGCACCACCAGCGAGAGGTCGCTCGACCCGCGCTGCCAATAGGGCTGGTAGATCATGAGCTCCGGATCTTTATCGAGGCCCTTGGCGCGAACGTCGCCCACGACGCCGACGATGCGCCACCATGGGCTTTGCGAGTCGCCGCCGCGCTGGAAGCGCTTGCCAACGGGGTCTTGGCCGGGCCACACGCGGGCGGCGATTCCGTCGCTGATCACGGCGACGCTCTCCTTTTCACCCTCGTCGGTGAACAGGCGTCCCCGGCGCAGCGGAATCCCCAGAGACGGAAAGTAGCCGGAGCTCACTTTGCGGTACGTTGTGATCGGCCGCTCGATGAGCGGCACGTCCGGACCGCCTTCTTTGATCACCATGCTGATGTCGCCTTCCCTGGTGAGCGGGAGGATGCTGACGTAACCGGCATGCAGCACGCCGGGCAGCGGCTCTACGCCTTCCAGAACCCGCCGGAAGAAGGATCTCCGCTGCTTGGGCTCGTGGTACTTCGAGTCAGGCAGGCTGAGATCAGCGGCGACCACATTCTGCACTTCGAAGCCGCGATCGACGTTCATCAGCTTCCAGAAGCTGGCCAGAAGCAGTCCTGCGCCCACCAGCAGCACGGTGCTGAGCGCGACCTCGATGCTCACCAACACCCCCCGGAGGCGGCCGCCGCGCGGGCCATCGGTATGCCGGCTGCCGGCTTGCAAGGATTCCCGCGGCAGAGCGTGCGAGATTTGCCAGGCAGGCAAGATCCCGAAGAGCCCCGCGGCGCCAACGCAAAGCAGCAAGGCGTAGAACAGCACGCCCCAATCGACCGCGGATTCCTCGATGCGTGGCAGCTCGACTGGGACGCGGCTCACCAGCAGATCCACGATCCACAAAGCAGCAACCATACCAAGAGCGCCGCCGAGCAACGCCAGGGTCAGGCTTTCGATCATCAGGTGCCGCACGAGCTGCCAGCGGCTGGCGCCGAGCGCGGCACGGATGGCGATCTCACGCCGCCGGCCGGTGGCGCGCACCAGAGTCAGATTGGCGACGTTGACGCAGACAATCAGGAGAACGAATCCAACGGCTCCCAGCAGCACCAGCAAACCGCGGCCGGCGTTGCCGACGAGGGCTTGCTGGAGAGGCTCGATCTGTGCCCGCACTTCGACTTTGAGGCGATTCTCTTTGCTGACCGCCGCCATCAGAACGGCCATCTCGGCGCGAGCCTGCTCGAGGGTCACGCCTTTGCGGAGCCGCGCCACGACGCCGTAGTTGTAATCGCCTTCCTGGTTTTCAATTTGCGAAGCAGTGAAGCGCAGCGGGACAAACACATCGGCGCGCTCCGGCAGGCGCACGAGATGATGCAACTGGCCGCCGCGCGGAAAGGTCATGCCGCGCGGGGTCACCCCCACGACCTCGTAAGGTTTGGAATCGAGCTGAATCTTCTTCCCGACAATGCCCGGATCAGCGCCGAAGCGACGCCGCCACAAGGAATCGCTGAGGATGGCCACGTTGGATCCGTCGGGCTTGCCTTCTTCGGCGAGCAACCAGCGGCCAAGCTGGGGCCGGAGACCGAGGACGTGCAGGAATTCCCAGGTCATCGCGACTGCGCCCAGCCGCTCCGGCTCACCGGCCCCGGTGAGGTTGAGCGTGGTTGAGTCAATGCCTCCGGCGCCTTCAAACGATCTCATCTCCTTCTGCCAGCGCACCAAATGGCCGGCCGTCGCCGGAACCGACGGGTACAGGTGGCTGACCTTGGGGATTGTCTCAGAGATGAACACGAGGCGCCCTGGCTCAGGGTAGTTGAGCGGCCGGAGCATCACCGAGTTCACGATGCTGAACATGGCGACATTAGCTCCAATGCCTAAAGCGAGCGACAGGATCGCGGCGGCGGCGAATCCTGGCGAGCCAGACAGGCTGCGAAGCGCTCGACGGATCTCGTTCATAGGCTACTCATGGCGCACGGCGACGGCTGATGTTGCTGGTGTCGTTCGGACGGCCCGGTTCCGTAGCGAAGATCATGTAGAGACGGTCGCCCACAACAGGATGGTAAAGCAATCGACGAGCCACGCGTAACCCGTTGATAGATCAACTCAAGCAGGGGCCGGCGTCGTCCGATTCCGGGACAGCCTGCTTCAGGACCGGACGCGCAGCCGCTGGTAGAGTTCCGCCTGGCGGCGGCCGATGGCGCGCCAGTCGAATTCCCGCTCGACTGTCTGGCGCGCCTGAGCCTCCAGTGGGCGGCGCTGGTCCGGGTTCTCAAGCAGGCGCTGGATGGCATCCGCCATTTCGGCGCCGGTTGGGGTGACCAGTACGTCGCGGCCGTCTGTCAAATCCAGGCCATGGATGCCGGCCGGGGTGCTGACGATGGCTTTGCCCATCGCCATTGCTTCCATGATCTTGATGTTGGTGCCGGCGGAAGCCACCAGCGGCGCCACCACCACAGCGGCGCGCCGGTAAGCCGGTCGCACGTCGGCGACGAAATCTTCCACTTCGATGCCGGGCTGATCCAGATTCAGCCGGACCTGGTCCTGGCGATCCAGGAAATAGCGGTGGCGTGATCCGGCGATGAGATGGAACACCGGATTCAGACTGGTAAGGCGGGGCCACACTTCGCGCAGGAAGAAATCCACGGCCAGCACGTTCGGCAGGTGGGCGAAAGAGCCGATGAACAGAATGCGGCGTGTCTCGGGCGGGTCCCCGGAAGGCTGAAACCGCTCGAGATCCACTCCGTTGGCGATCACAACGGCCTTCTCATCCCCGGCGGCACGGCGGTCCTTCTCAGACATTGTGACCACGGCATCCACGTCGCGCCAGGCCTGTTTTTCAAAACGGACCCAGCGGTTAAACTGCCGGCGGGTCTCCCAGTCCTCGCCCTGGGCGAGAAGCTGCTGCTGGAGATCGAAAGTGATGTCGTGCTCGACGAGAACCGTGCGTGCCGGGGCGCAGTCCGGGACGTACTGCGCCATTTGGGTGAATTCGAGCTGCGCGATCTCAGGCTGCCATTTGCGCATGGTCTGCCGCAGGACAGCCTGCATGGCGGGGGAGCAATATTCCTCGACGACGTCAGGCCAGCCGCGGTCCGGCAGCAGATGTGTCAGGTAGCGTTTCACCAGAATCACTTCGGCGCACAAGGCGAGCAATTCTTTGGGCGCCGGGGCCAGGTCCTCGACGAAGGCGACCAGCACCTGGTCATAGTCGGGCGCCGCTTCCCTCATCAGGTTGTAGATGCGGACGGCGGCGCCGTGGGAGAGCGGGAAGGGGAGGTACGGGCTGACAATCAGCAGGCGCGGATTGCCGCGGTGCAGCCTGCCGGGGAACACAGCGTTGGCGCCGCTGCCGATGGCCAGGATCCAGTCTTCCGGCCAAAGCGGCTGGGGCCGCTGCTCGAGCAGCCGTGTCGCTTTCCAGGCGAAGCACAGCGACTGCAAGGCCCAGGCGACGGTCCAGAGCTGCTCGGTGGCGAGCAGGTTGAGACGAACGACCGCGTCTCGCCAGAGACGGCGAAAGAGATCCGGAGCTGCGACGTGGCGGGCAAGGAAGCGCAGGAAATTGTACTCGAGGAAGCTCTGGAGCATTTCCGGCTTGTAATATCGTGAGGTGGTGCCGCGGTGGAAATGCGTGACCCGGGCATCGGCCGTGTAGACGGTGGGCCAGTGGCGCTGCCAGCCCCGCCAGCAGACATCGAGGTCTTCGACGTAGGCGGGGGCGAGCATCTCGTCGAAACCGCCGATCTGTTCCAGCCTGGCAGCGGGGTACATCGAGCAGCCGCCGCTTCCATAGAGGACATAGGTGCCATCTTCGCCTGTCAGCGGCTCGAGGCAGCGGATTGGAAAATCGCCCGGCGTCCGTCCGGCTTCCTGTGGCCACCAGACGGCCTTTCCGGTTTCCTGGCGGCGCATGCCTTCGGGAAAAAGGATCTGCGCGGTGGAGCAGAACAAGTCCGGGACCTGGTCGAACCTGCGGCGCAGCGGCGCAAAGAAGCCCGGCTCCAGCGCCATGTCGTTGTTGAGCAGGCAGACGTGAGAATAGCGCGCGGCGGCCAGACCGCGATTGGCGGCGGCGGCAAAGGACAGCGGCACGGCGTTCACTTCGACGCGCACGGAGGGAAAATCGCTCTCGAGGAACCAGAACGTGCCGTCATCGGAGCCGTTGTCGATGACGATCACTTCGGCGGTCTCCGGCAACTGCGCCAGCACACCGGGCAGCAGCCGCGCCAGCAGGTCCTTGCCATTGCGCGAGGGAATGATGACGCTGATGCCGTCGGGCCGGGCGGCGGGCGCCGGATCCGGCTTGCCGGGCAGAAGGCGCCGGGCGATCTCCGCCGCCCAGCCGGCGATCAACGCAACGCGATAATAGAACGGCCGGCGGAGAGCTTTGGGGTGCCGCAAGCGCCAGGCCCAGGTGTGGAGCTTGCCTCCCGGCTTGAGCTGCCAGCGCACAAAGTTCCTGGCCCGCCACAGGAAGTGGCGCGCCATCGTTGGAAGCGACTGCGGCCGCAGCATGAAATGGTCCAGGTTCTCGTTAAAGGCGAGAAAGTATAGAGGAGCGATGCGGAACGCGATCCAGCGCATGCGCCAGTAAGGGGTGTTGGGTTCGAGAACGACCGCACAGAGGCGTACGCGGTGGCCGGCGACAGCGGCTTTTGTACGGGCGTAGTTCTCAGCCAGGCTGCGGTTTGGCTTATAGGGAATCCACTTGCCTTCCGGCGGCCGGAACTCGGAGACGACCCAGAGCGTCAGCTCCGGGAAAAGCGCTTTCATGCGCTCCAGAAACGGAGCCGCGAGGTGGTCCTTCGAGGAGACGAAAGCAAGTTTGATTCTCAAATCAACGCGCGCCAGCCGGCCTGGAAATCGCCGTCCCGCCAGGCGCGCCACTGCTCGAGCGCCTGCCAGCAGAAGACGGTCGATACGGGATTCACAAACGGCATCCGCTCGCCGTTGCGCTTGCCGAAGGCAAAGCCGCCGTCCACGCGCCGATCGGATGAGCGCTGCTGGAACGAGGGGATCGCTTCGGCTTCTTCGGCGGCAGCCTTTTCATCCAAGGCCGCTACGCCGAGCCGGTCCGCATAGAGGCGGATGCGGAGAAGCTGCGCATAGACGTCGGAGCGTGCAAACTCGGGTGCAATGTCGCGCAGCAGGCAGCCGGTTTTTTCGATTCCGGAGCTCAGCACGGCGGCGCAGGCAGGCCGGTCCGCCACCGGCAGCAGCCCTTCCAGGAAATAGCAGTAAGCGTGCAGCCGGTCCATGACGCGCGTCCGGTCCGGCGTGCCTGGGAGGAAGGCGGGTTCGCTGCCCAGCGCTCGCGCCACCGCTGTTTCATAGAAGCGCTCGAAGTCACGATCGCCGGTTTCCGCGAACAATTCGCGCCAGCCGAGCGCTGATTTGAGCTGGTAGCAGCCGGGATTGTTCGACCAGCTTGCGCCGTAGGGGACGGGCTCGGCTGAGGGCAGTTGCAGGATGGGCGCCCAGTTGTTGTCGTGTTCGAAGCGTCGAGCCATGCCGCGGCCGCAGGCGATGGCCAGATCGAGGAAGCGCTTGTCCCGGCAAGCGCGAAAAAGCGTGACCAGGCCGCGGACAACAATGCCGGAATCGAAAAAATAGGCGCGATTCTCTTCGGGTCGTGCCGTTTCCGGCCACTCGAAGGGGACCAGCTCGCGCTCCGGAATCCAGACATTCTCGAGGAAGCGGCCCGCGGACTCAGCCGCCTGCAGAAACGCCGGCTCCGCGGTGAGCCGGTGCAGCTCGCAAAAGGCGCTGATCGCGTAACCCGTGATTTCGGTCGAGACGCGATGGTTGCGGCCAAGCTCCGCGTGGTAGTAGCGGGCTAAGCCGCCGTGGTTCTCCTGGATGCCGGAGTGGAGAAGCCATTGGCCGGCGAGTGGAAGGGAGCGGGGAATCTGCAAGGCAATGGAAGCAATCGCGCGACTGGACAAGTCGCCTATTGTACCATGCGAAAAGAATCATGGGGTTGAAGACTCCTCATCCAGCCGTGTCCTGCCGATGTATACTAAGAGAAGGCGCCGTCCATGGCGTTTGGAAAGGCCCGGAGGGGAATGAACAGCCGCTTCAAGCTCTTCGTTGTCACGTCGTCCACTTTTCTGGTTGTGCTGCTGATGCTCGGCGCCGTCATGGGGCGCAGCGCCTCGCCGGAAGACGCGTATAAACACATCGCCGTCTACACGGAAGTTCTCTCGCGCATCAAGAGCGACTACGTGGAAGAGCCCGACATGAAGCACGTCACGCTGGGTGCGCTCAACGGGCTGCTCGAATCTCTCGATCCCTACGCCAGCTACCTCAACGCGGATCAGTACAAGCAGTACCTGAAGTTCAAAGACAGCCGCAAGGCGGATGTGGGCCTGGCGCTTTCCAAGAAATTCGGATACCTCAACGTGGTGGATGCGGTTCCAGGCTCGCCGGCCGCCAAAGCAGGACTGACGACCGGGGATGTGCTCGAGGCTATTGGCGGCGTCACCACGAGGGACATGCCGCTGGCTTATGCGGAAATGCTGCTGCACGGTGAGCCGGGCTCGAGCGTCGAGCTGACGGTGTTGCGTGTGCGCCGCAGCACGGAGCCCCAGAAGATCGGCTTGATCCGCGGCTTCACGAAGCTGCCCGCCGTCGCCGTCAAGATGCTCCCCGACAAGATCGGGCACATTCAAGCCTCGAGCACCGAAGAGGGGAAAGCCAAGGAGATCGCCAGCGCGGTAAAGGAACTGGAGAAGCAGGGCGTCGCCAAGATCGTGCTCGATCTGCGCAACGCGGCGGTCGGTTCTCCGGAAGAAGGCGTCGCGGTGGCCAATCTGTTCCTGGAAAAAGGCCTGATCTCGTATCTGCAAGGGCAGAAGGTGCCGCGGCAGAATTTTGAAGCGCAAGCGTCAAGAGTCATCTGGAAAGGCCCCTTGGCGGTGATTACGAATCGCGGCACGGCCAGTGGCGCTGAGCTGGCGGCGGCGGCGTTAATGGAAGCCAAGCGTGCGGAGGCCATCGGCGAGCGCACCTATGGGGATGCCGCGGTGCGCAAGGCGATCCTGATGGACGACGGCGGCGCGGTGATTCTCTCCGTCGCCAAGTATTTCTCGCCTTCCGGCAAAGCGCTCCAGGATACCGGCGTGACGCCGTCCGTGCCGATGGTGGAAAGCGAGCCGGTGCCGGAGACTGAGGAAGAGCCTCAGGTCGAGCCGCAGCAGCCGCAATCGAGAGCGGCCGAGGACCTGTTGCTGAAGAAGGCAGTCGAGGTGCTGGTCTCCGGCAAAGCCGCTGCTGCCGGCACCAGTTCCTCCGGCGACGCCAGCCCGAGTCCGCGACGAGACATTCCGCCACTGAGCGTTCCGCCGTCCAAGAAACCGTAATCATGCCTTTGTACGAATACCGCTGCAAACAGTGCGAACGCGTCTTTGAACTGATTCAGAAATTCTCAGACGCGCCTCTCACGGTGCATGAGGCTTGTGGCGGCGAAGTTGAGCGAATCGTCTCCGCGCCGGCGCTACAGTTCAAAGGAAGCGGCTGGTACATCACCGACTACGCGCGTTCCACGGAGAAAAAGAAGGACGGGGCCGATTCCAAGGGCGAAAGCAAGCCGGCCGAAACGAAGACGGAATCCGCGCCGGCCAAGCCGGAATCCACCACCACCCCCGGCTCGAAGAGTTAGTCTCGAGCTCCATCATCCCGGCCCACCACCGTGATGCCCCCGTCGCTGATGGTGTGGCCACGCAGTTTGTCCTCTTCGTGGTCGACGCCGATCTGGGTATTCTCGGGGATGCTCACGCCCTCATCGATGATGGCGCGCCGGACGCGGGAATACCGGCCGATCTCGACATTGTTCAACAGAATCGAGCTGTCGATGTCGCAGTAACTGTTCACACGCACGCCCGGCGAAAGCACGCTGCGCATGACACGGCCGCCCGAAACGATGCAGCCGGGGCTGACGATCGAATCAATCGCCACCCCCATCCGGCGCCCCTCCTGGGCGAAGACAAACTTCGCCGGCGGCTGTTGCGACAGCCGCGTGCGCAGCGGCCAGCGCTGGTCATACAGATTGAAGTCCGGAGTGACAGCCACCAGGTCCATGTTGGCTTCGTAATAGGAGTCGATGGTGCCGACGTCTCGCCAGTAGCGCACGGTCTTGTCGTTGAGATCGCGGAAGTCGTAGGCGATCGTGCGCGCTCTCCGCACGCACTCCGGCAGGATATCCTTGCCGAAGTCGTGCGAGGAATGCGTCTTTTCGGCGTCTTCCCTGACCGCTTGCAGCAGGACTTCCGTGCGGAAGTAATAGATGCCCATGGACACGCTGACCATTTCCGGATTGAAGACGCTCCGGGCGGGATTGGCGTGTTGCGGCTTCTCCTCGAATCCAATGATGCGGCAATCCGGCGCGATCTCGCACACACCGAAGCGGCAGGCCTCGTTGGGACACACCTGGATGGTGGCGATGGTGAGGTCGGCGTCGTGGGCTAGGTGCCACTCGGTCATCTCCTGGTAATCCATCTTGTAAATGTGGTCGCCGGACAGCATCAGCGTCAGCTCCGGCGCTTCCGCGACAATACTGGCGATGTTCTGATAAACCGCGTCGGCGGTGCCCAGGTACCAGTCTTCATGGACGCGCTTCATCGGCGGGATCATCTCAATGAATTCGCCCAGCTCGGGAGAAAAGATGTTCCAGCCTTCTCTCAAATGGCGGATCAGATCCAGCGATTTGTATTGGGGGAAAACGAAGACGCGCCGGATATTCGAGTTCACGCAGTTGGACAGCGTGAAGTCGATCAGGCGATACATGCCGCCAAAGGGCACGGCGGGTTTGGCGGTATGCCGGGTGAGAGGATAGAGACGCTCGCCGGCGCCCCCAGCGAGCAGAATGGCGAGGGTGTTCATCGGTCCTTTCTTAGTTTAGGCGAATGACGGGGACCGGCATACGATCGAGCATCTCCTCGAACTGCGCATCGAGCTCAGGCTTCGGGCGGATACCGATGCCGGCGGCAAGTTCGAGCACGCCATCCGGGCTGGGCCACGTTGCGCGCACCAGGTTCTGGTCTACCTGCAACCTGGCGGGAACCGGCCGGCCGGAGGCGGAAACCTCGAGCCCGAACAGGCAAAAGGCCCGGCCAATATCGGCCCATCGTATGTTCGCCGGCGAGTCTTCGGAGAACAAGAGAATCTCCAGAGCGCATGCGGAGTCCGATTCCGTTATGCGGATCGATGGCCGGCGCTCCCCAAAGGCCGCCGCCAGCGGCTGCACACGGAATCGCATGCCATCCGCGAGGATCTCGACCGGGTCACCGATCGCCGGCGCCCGCGGACTCCAGTCCGCTTTCCGCCGCAACCCCTGAAACAGGAACTGGACCGCAAGCCGGCGAGCCAGGAACTCGCCATTCTGGATCGGCTCGAGCGAGGGATGGCGATCACCGCCAGGCGAGAAGAAGCTGATGCAGCCAAGCACCGAGCGGCCATTCTGCACCGAGTAGAACGCGGCCGAGGAGAAATCGTAGTCATCTTTGATCACGCGCAGTTGCAGATATCTCACTGGCCGCGTCGCATCGCCCCAATAGGCCAGCAACGGGCGGCGCTGCACCCAAAACTCGCTCCGGTTCGCCGTCCCCAGACAATAACGGCGGTCCAGATAAGTCGTCCCTTGCACAGGACGCCCTTTGGCGGCGGAAATGAATACTTCGCGATATTGTACCGGCTCGCGAAACCCGGTAAACAGGCGGCGGGCAGGCTCGGGACAGCTCAAGTCGAGATACGCGATCTCGCCCGCGGCCGGCACGCGCTGCTGGCGAATCTCCTCCATCGAGGCGAACTCGAGTTCTCCGCCGAGCGCCTTTTGCAGCCAGATGGGATGTCGCAGCTCCGTCTCGTAGCAGCGGCTCATCGGCCCCGCGAATTGTCGCGTCGGCGGATGCCAGCGCCGCGCGAAATGCAGCCACATGCGATCGTGAAGCGCGTCCATGCGGCGGCGCGCATCCCGATCGCGGACCAGCATCCGGAAGCGTGTGAAGTTGACGATGCTGACCAGCGCGTAAGTCGGGCTGTTGTACTCGGCAAAGCTCCCCGTTCGCGCGATCTCCGTCTCCAGCCGCCCGATGCGGTCGCCGGCGTAGCCAGCCAGCACTTCGTCTTCGAGCAGCTCGGAGGCGGCTTTGGCGACGAATGTGCCCTTCACGGCGATGTTGGTGTAGCTCATGGCCACATTGCGGCGCTTCACCGAATACGCGGCATGCCGGATCGCCTCCCGCACCCGCGCACGCAACGGTTCGCCTAATCGCTCCCCGTGCCGGTTTTCGATCAACAGCAGCAGCGACCCGAGGAAATCCGCCCAGTTCCAGTCCGCCGGCGCCATCTTTTCCGGCGGCTCTTCCATGTACCAGCCCCAGATGCCGTACCAGCGGCTGTCAGCACCGGTATTCTGGAGCGAGATCACGCGATCGACGATCGCCCGAGCACGACCCAGCCGCTCCTGCTCGCCCAGCTCGAGCAGCAGGAGCGCAAAATCGAGCGAATCCCGCGTCGGATGGACTCGCTGGTTCCCGAGCGCGGTATGGTAGCGGTATTCGGGACCGAGCTGCGCCACGAGCATCTGCTCGCCGGCGTCGAAGGAAGCTTCCTGCCGCCGGACCGCGGACTCGAGCACCGTCCGGTCCCATTCGGCATTCCACCGCGGCTCCCCTGGCGCAAGAGCGACGCCGGCGGAAGTGATCAGCTCGCGGCGTGTCATCGCCCACCAGCGTACCATCCCGCGTTAGAATAGGAGGGTCCGTTCTTTCCCAAGGCGGAAGGGGGTGAATCACGATTGGCTGAAGTTTACATCCAGGAAGGCGAGACCCTGGAGAGCGCTCTGCGCCGTTTCAAACGCAAGGTGCAGCAGGAAGACATCATTAAGGAGATCAAGCGGCACTCCTACTATCTGAAGCCCGGAGAGAAACGCCGTGTCAAAGCGGCGCTGGCTCGCAAACGCAACCGCAAGCGGAAGACCCGCGATTACGAGTAACCACCAACCTGCCCTTGGGGCTGTCGCTACGGCAGCCCCAGCCGCTTCCTCACGGTCGCGGCTCGGAAGGATGGTTACTCCCTCAACGCCTTCAACATCGAGTGCTCGACCTGTTTGAACCCTGCCGGCGGCTGGAATTTCGACGGATCCACTGGAGCGGAGGAGAAGTTGCTCATCTCCATCACCATCTCCATCATGACTCCGCTCGAGGCCGGCTGAGGCTGAGCCTGTGCTTGCGCCTGGGCCTGGGCCTCTGCTTCCGCCTGCTGCTGCTGCGGTTGCTGTTGCGCCTGCGCGTCGTCCTTGGACTTTCTCCGCCCGAGTCCGCCCAAACCACCGAGCCCCCCGAGCCCACCAATGCGCCCGAGCCGGCCCACGGCTGCGCCCGCCGCCTGGCCTGCGGCTTCCCTTTGTGCTCCTTTGCGTGCCGCTTCGCTGACGCTTGGCGTGGCCGGCATTTCAGACTGCGGCGTGGGCTCAGAAGCGGCGTTCGGATCCAGATTCATTCCGAATTTCGTGATCTGCATGATGTGAATGCCTTGCAGCTTCTCCGCTTCCTTGGCTATCTTCTGCGCCCCTTCCGCGAGCTGAGGATTCATGGCCATCATCATTGCCTGCTGCTGCATCATCGGGTTGCGGGCATAGCTGGCCAGCATCTTTTTGGCCAGCCGCTCGTAAAAGGCCTTGATCTCGTTATAGCCCGGCACGTCGTCCACGATCCAGATCGAGCTGAGCATGTCCATCCCGCCCTTGTCCCCGGTCTTCTTGTCTTTGGCTTCCATGCCCGTCGTCAGCAGAACCTCGCGTGCGTTGAGCCCGGCAATCATCCTGGTCTTGCCGGTCTCCTTGACATCGAACTTAAAACTGAGTTCCGCCTGCTCTTTCGCCTTGGCCTGTGCCTCCTTCATCTTGGCCTCCGCCTCCTTCATCTGGCCCTGCGCCTTCCGCATAGCTTTTTCCATCGCTTCCTGCATTTGGGCGAAGGTGATGGTGGCATACGTCTTCTTCTCGAAATCGACCTCGGTGATCGTATCCCTGTCCAGGTCGTAGATTTGCGCCTTGTCCGGGCCGGCGTGCACCAGACGGTTGCCTTTCACGGCCACGCTGCTCACCGTCGGCTCGCCGATCTTCCTCAGGCTCTTTGAGAACGCCCCGAGGGTGCGCGTCATGTCGGCAAGCGCCCCGCCTGTCATCCGCGTCGTCTCCGTATAGCTGAAATCGGCCAGCATGGCGGCCGGCAGCAACAGCACGCCTCCTAACACAGCAAACCGTTTGGTCATTCGGACCTCCTTGTACCTTCCTTGAGGGTACTACCCCTACCTCATAAGCGCAAAACAGCGGTGAGAATGCTCAGGTTTGGATCGGCCGGCGAACGCCGGCCGGAGCGCCGCCGAAAACCGTTACAATAGCCGATTGGGCTTTTCCATGGCGGAAATCACCATTCGCCCCAGCACATTGCTCATCAAGCTCAGCTACGCTGTGGCGGCCGTGCTGACCATCGCGTTGGCAGGCTTCGGAGGCGCGATGCTGGCAGGCTGGAGCTGGTATTGGCTCGTCTTCTTCGTCCCTGGCATCATCGCCCTGCGGGCGGCCATCCGGCACTTCCAATCCCGCTTCACGCTGCTGGAGATCGAAGGCGACCGCATGAAATACGAATCGGGCATCTTCTCCCGAACCACCCGCTCGATGCCGCTGGCCAAAGTGCAGGACGTCACCGTAAACCAGAGTTTCGGCCAGCGCCTGGTGGGGATTGGTGATCTGAGCATCGAGACGGCGGGCGAGGCCGGACGCCTTACCATCCACGCCATTGGATCTCCGCGCCAGGTGGCCGAGCAGATCCTCGACCGCGTGTCCGCCCACAGCCCCGACCGAAAGAATCCATGAGCGAACGAATTCTCGAAGGCCGGGTCGCGGTGGTCACCGGCGCCAGCCGCGGCTTGGGTAGAGCGATGGCGCTGGCGTTAGGCCAAGCGGGCGCCAGGCTCGCGCTGGTTGCACGCGATGAGGCCAAGCTGGCGGAGACCGCCTCGGCGGCGGAAGCGCTCGGCGCCGAAGCCGGAATCTTCCTCGCCGATGTCACCAGCGAATCACAGGTGCGCGATCTCGAGCAGCGTCTGGTCTCCCGGTTCGGCCAATGCAATATCCTCGTCAACAACGCCGGCATCAACATCCGCAAGAACATCACCGGGTTTTCCCTGGAGGAGTGGAACAAGGTGATCGACAGCAACCTGACCAGCGTGTTTCTGATGTGCCGCTCTTTTGTCCCGCACATGACGGGCAGAGGCTACGGGCGGATCATCAACATGACATCGATCATGAGCCACGTCTCACTGCCCGGGCGGGCCGCGTATTCAGCTTCCAAGACGGCTTTGCTTGGGTTGACGCGCGCTCTGGCCCTCGAGCTCGCTCCGGACGCCATCACCGTCAACGGCATCAGCCCCGGCCCTTTCGCCACGGAAATGAACACAGCCCTGATGCAAGACCCGGAGATCAACCAGCAGTTCATCTCCCGCATCCCCGTTGGCCGCTGGGGCAAAGTCGAAGAGATCGGCAGGCTGGCGTTGTATCTCTGCTCGCCGGACGCCGGCTTTATCACCGGCACCGATATCCTGATCGACGGAGGCTGGTGTGCGGTCTAGCAGAGCATTTGCGCTCTCGCTTCTTCTTGTTCTTGCCGCCTGCCAGGCCAGGCCGAAGCGCAAACAGATCGCCGTCGTCCCCAAAGCGACCTCCCACGTCTTCTGGATCTCCGTCCAGGCCGGCTCGCTGGCGGCCGGCAAAGAGCTCGGCGTGGACGTACTCTGGAACGGTCCGGCGGCGGAGACCGAATACAGCCGGCAGATCCAGATTCTGGACTCGATGATCGCCCGCCGCGTCGACGGCATCGCCATCGCCGCCGCCGAACGCAAAGCGCTGGTGCAATCGGTCGAGCGCGCCGTGGACGCCGGCATCCCGGTCACCGTCTTCGACTCGGGCCTCGATTCGGAGCGCTACATGACATTCCTCGCCACCAACAATTACGAAGGCGGTCAGATGGCCGCGCATGAACTGGCCCGCCTGGTGGGCGGTGAAGGCGAGGTCGCGCTGCTGATGCACGCGCCCGGCAGCCAGTCCACCATGGACCGCGAGAAGGGCTTCGAGGAAACGCTCGCCAGGGAATGCCCCAGGATGAAAATCGTCGCCCGGCAGTTCGGCCAGTCCGATCGCGCCAAAGCGCGCGCCGCTGCCGAGAATTTCCTGGCGGGCAATCCTGGCCTGAAGGGCATCTTCGCTTCCGCCGAGCCAAGCTCGGTCGGCGCCGTGCTGGCGATCAAGGCGAGAAACCTCGCCGGCAAAGTGAAGCTGGTGGGGTTCGATTCGAGCGAGAGCCTGCTCGAGGATCTTCGAGAAGGCGCCATCGACGCGCTGGTGGTGCAGGACCCGTTCCGCATGGGCTTCGAGTCGGTGCGCACGCTGGTGGACAAGCTGAACGGGAAAACCCCGCCCAAGCGGATCGACCTGAGCGCCCGCGTCCTTCACAAAGACGATCTCGACAAGCCCGAGGTCCAGCGGCTTCTGGCGCCGGATCTGAAGAAATACCTCCAGTAAGAGCATGCCGGAACCATACGTCATCCTTGGCCATGAGCCGCTGCGGGAATTCGCCCAACGGATGCTGGAAGGCGCCGGCGTCGATGCTGAAAAAGCATCGCTTGTGGCCCGTTCCCTGGTCGAGGCCAATCTCCGGGGCGTCGATTCGCACGGCGTCCAGTTGCTCAACTTCTATATCGAGCACATGAGGATGGACTGCGTGGATCTGAAGGCCGCGGGCCACGTCGTTTCCGAATCCGGCGCCTCGATGGTCTACAGCGGCGACAACGGCATTGGCCAGGTCGTCTCGGACGTCTGCTGCGATCATGCCATCCGGCTGGCGAACAAGCACGGCGTGTCGCTGGTCACGGTGCGCGAGTCGAATCATTTCGGCGCAGCGGCGTTCTGGGCGCGGAAAATCGCCCGCGCCAATCTCATCGGCATCGTCATGTGCAACGCCACGCCGCTGGTGCCGCCGTGGCAGGGCAAAGAGCCGCGCTTCGGCACCAACCCTATTTGCATGGCGCTGCCGGGTGCGCCGGAAAGAAGCTGGCTGCTCGACATGGCCACCACTACCGTCGCCATGGGCAAGATCTTCAAAGCGCATTTCAGCGGCGAACCATCCATTCCCCATGGCTGGGCCTACGACTCCGATGGCGTTCCCACCACGGACACCGGCAAGGCGGTGAAGGGCATGCCGATGCCGCTCGGCGGCTACAAAGGCAGCGGTCTGGCGTTCATGATCGAGATTCTGGTGGCCGTGCTCAGCGGCGGCGCCATGTCCACTCAAATCGGCGGCATACGGATCCGCACACAGCCGATGCGCTGTGGCCAGGCGTTTCTGGGCATCGAGGTCGCACGCTACACGCCCGTCGAGGAGTTTAACCAGCGCATGGAATGGCTCGTCAGCCAGGTAAAGACGACGCCGCCCGCTCCCGGTTACGACGAGGTGCTGGTGGCCGGCGAGCCGGAGTGGCGTCATGCTGAATACCGCGGCAGGCACGGCATTCCGCTGTCACAAGGCGTCTGGCAGGAGCTGGTGAAAACGGCGGCCACCGTCGGTGTCGCGCCGCCGCCGGCCGCGTGACTGGATTCGGAGCTCAATTCGGATGTCGACGACAATCCAACCGGGCCTTACGGCCCTATCGCTTCTGGGGATTCCGGGGTGGTTCGCATGCCTCTTCGCCCAGGTTGGTCCGGCAAATCCGGGCTTGTTGAGCCGGCGCTATCAGGAGGGCGAGAGGCTCATCTACCGCATGACAGGCTTGAACGAAGGCTGGCGTTACGAAATTCGGGCGACGGGCGTCGTGAAAAGAGAGTCCGGCGGAGAATACGTGGAACAGTACACGTGGTCTGATCTACATTCGAACGGCTCCCCCTTTGCTCTTCCGCCGGCGAGCCTGGAGTTTCGTCAGGTGCTTTCGCTCGACGCCGGCAAGCCTCCCGTGATTCCCAAGCTCGCCGTATTGCACCCGATGCTGATCGGCCCAGTTACGGACTTGCTCACTTTCTACGCCGACTTGTGGCTCGCGAATCGCTTGGGCAAATTGGCTGCCGTGGGAGACCATCTCTATCACCAGCATGGGACTCCCGCCTCCTGGGCGGACGGCAACCGCGTGGTGCTCGGCGAAAGCTCGGTCGATTTTGATTTCGCCCTTGAGGACATCGATCCATCCAGCAAGGTTGCCACTCTCGTGGTCCGGCATGTGCCCCCCAAACAGCCTCGGGTGAGATTGCCCGCTGTCTGGATGCATCAACAGGTCGCTGACACACCGAACAACTGGGTCAACGTGGTCCGGGAAGCAGGCAAGTATGTCGCGGCCGTTGGAAAGGAAACATTCGACGTGACCATGAAGGTGAGCCTCGCGGATGGGAAGATATTGTCCGGCACAATGGAGAACCACGTAATAGCACGAGAGCGTGATTGCCTGGATGCGCCCCTCACCAACTGCGGTGATCCCCGACCTCGTGAAATCCTGCGGCATATCACGGTGTCCTTGGATCGTTGAGCAGGCTCAGACCAGCATCCAGGTCACTTCCGGGCAAGCCGTCGGCACGGCGCCGCGGCCGGAGATCGAGAACGGCGGTTCTCACCCACCCCTCCCTGCCGGGTGTCGTGGACACTTTTGGAACTCTGGTGGCCATCGTGGTAAGGGGCCCACAACAGTTCCTGAAATGCCGCCACCGTCAACCCGGCGTCCCGGAGAATGCTCTTTCACTCAAACGGCAACTTCCAGTGAGGTGAGGCTTACCGCTTCCGACTGCCCAATCTCTTCACCGGCTTCCAGTCGATCCTCGACAACGAGCCGGATGGCATCCCGAATGTTGCTAACAACGTCCTCGTAGGTTTCTCCCTGCGTATAACAGCCCTGGAGCTCCGGGCAAAGCGCAAAGTAGCCGTCGGCGTCCTTCTCCACGACAACGGTGAACCGATACCTTCGCAATGGACCATTCTACCAGGGCTGCTACACCGTGTCGGCAGCTTTCGGGGACTGATGGCGCAACCTGGAGGAACTGCAGCGAGGTGTGGCGGTGTGGCGGAGGTAGCGCTCCTGAACGGAAGGGCGAGAGCAATCACCGAGCTAATCACCTGGATCAGGTGTACGCGAGTGACGACGGACGCATGGTCGACTTACCCGTCTTGTCCATGGGGTCCACCCTGCGCCGGGTTCTCCCCCAAGAGGAATAGATTGATATATCATATCCGGCAAGCGTGGTCTCGACTGAAGGGAGGAGATGCAAGATGGTACGAAGCTTCGTTGTCACGTCGCTTTTTGCTTTCGTCCTCGCTGTCCCCATCGCCCGAGGGCAGATCGTAACCGGTTCGATTGCTGGTCGCGTCGCTGATCCAACGGGCGCGGTGGTCAGCGAGGCCGCGATTTCACTCGTCCAGTTGTCAACCGGCGTGGTGCGCAGCACAACAACCGACGCCGTCGGCAATTTTCTTTTCGGCGGTCTCGACGGCGGCGAATACCTGTTGAAGGTGGTCAAGAGCGGCTTCAAGACTTTCGAGCAGCGCGGAATCATGCTGACCACCGGCGACCGCCTCTCGCTGACTCAGACGGTCCTGGAACTCGGCACGGCGACGGAAACGGTTGCGGTCACCGCCTCGGTCGCCTCCGTCCAGACGGCCAGCTCCGACCGCAGCGACGTCATCACCGGCAAGCAGATCGAAGGAATCCTGGTGCAGGGACGCAACATCACGGATCTGCTGCAACTGGTGCCCGGCATCTACATGGACAACACCCAATCCGCCCTCAGCGGCTCGATCAGTTTCTACGCGCAGGGCAGCCGCAGCACCGCCAACAACGTCTCAATCGACGGCGTCATGGCGACGGACCTGGGAAGCGGCGGCAGCACCAAGGCCGTGGTCAGCATGGGCGCCGTAGGCGAGGTGAAGATCATGGTAGGCAACTACCAGGCCGAACACGGCCGTATGTCCGGCTCCAACATCGAGATCGTCACCAAGTCCGGCGCGCGCGCTTTTCATGGCGAGGGAGAATACTTCATGCGCCGCGAGTGGCTCAATGCCAACACGTTTTTCAACAATCGCAACGGCGTCGTCCGGCCGAAAAGCCGCTTCAACACCATCACATATAACATCGGCGGGCCGGTGTACATTCCCCGCCTGTTCAACAGAGAGCGCCAGAAACTCTTTTTCTTTTGGAACCAGGAATATTGGCCCACGCGGCAGGACGTGAACGGACGGGTCACCGTTCCCAGCGCCAATGAGCGCAGCGGCGACTTCGCCCAATCGCTCGGACTCAACAATGCGGTGATTCCCGTCCGCGATCCGTTTAACGGCAACGTCCAGTTTCCGGGAAATGTGATTCCACGATCGCGCCTCGATTCGAACGGCCAGGCGCTGCTCAACATGTTTCCATTGCCGAATTTCAGCAATCGCAGCATTTCGCTGGGCGCGTACAACTACGTGTTCTCGGCGCCAGTCGAGAATACCCAACTGGCGGACACGCTGAAGCTTGATTACAACCTCAACGCGAATAATTTCCTGTCCGGGTCTTTCTCCTATTTCACGAACCCGCAGGTCGGAGCGATCAGCGCGGGCAACAACTCGAACTGGCCGCAGCTTTTCTGGTCTCTCACCAATCATCCGACGACCATGAGCATTCGCTACACGCGGATCTTCACGCCGGCGCTTCTCAACGAGATTCGCGTGGGAGGACTCACCCAGCCGGTGGACACAAGCGCCGAGGCTGACGCGCTGAAAACGAACCAGCGGGACACGGTCGGGTTCCGCACGGGGCAACTCTATCCCTCAGCCAATCCGCTCAACGTGATTCCGAACGCCACCTTCGGCGGCGTAACCGGCGCCGCGAACCTGAGCATCGAACCCAGGTTTCCGCGCTACAACCGCTACCAGGTGGCCAGCATTTCCGACAACATGACATGGACGCGCTCCAATCACATCTTCAAGGCCGGAATCTACTATGAGTATTTTCATCGCATCCAGAAAGGTTCCACCGGGAATCCGCCGTTCAATGGCAGCTTCGACTTCGGCATCAACGCGAATAATCCGGTGAACACCAACTACGCCTATGGAAACGCTGTGCTGGGAACGTTCAACACGTACACCGAAGTCTCTTCGCCGCAGTGGATGCACGTCAGCATGAATAACACGGAGGCGTTTTTACAGGATACCTGGCGGCCGTTCCGCCGGCTGACGCTCGACTACGGAGTGCGCCTCTATTGGATCTCGCCTATCCTCGAGCGGGACAACCTGATGGGCGCCTTCGTGCCATCCGCCTACGATGCTGCTCGTCCCATGCAGCTCGTCCGCCCCGCCATCGTGGGCGGCCGTCGCGTAGGCATGAATCCGGTGACCGGACAGACTTATTCCGACGCGGCCATCGGCGCCATTGCTCCCGGAGTTGGAATCCCCTACAACGGAATGATCCTGGCAACCGCCAACAAGGATTATCCGCCGGGTATGGTGAATGGGAGCGGAACGCTGTGGGGTCCGCGCGCGGGCTTCGCCTACGACGTTTTTGGCGACGCCTCGACAGCCCTGCGCGGCGGATTCGGCATGTTCCACACCGGCTACCAAACCGAGTTGTTCGGGAATTTCTTCGTCCGCCAGCCGCCTCTGACGCAGACGCCCGTCATCTACTATGGCCAGCTCTCGCAGTTGCTGAGTTCTCAGGGATTCATTTTTCCGTCGACCAACACCTACGCCGCCGACGCCACCGGCACGCTGCCGGTGACGATGAGCTTCAGCCTTTCGGTCCAGCGCAAGCTTTGGGGCGACACGATTCTCGACGTGGGCTATGCCAGTTCGCTCGCCCGCCATCTCCAGTGGATGCGCAATATCAACGCCATTCCGATCGGCGCTAACTTCGCCGCCGCCAGCCAGGATCCCACGACGCCGGGCAGGCCTTTGCCCGCCAATTTCCTGCGCGGCACTCCCGGCTACGGCCCCATCAATATCGTCGAGATGGCCGGATCGTCCAACTACCATTCGCTTCAGGTGAGCGCACGCCGCCGCTTTGCACAGCATCTGCAATTCGGCGCGGCCTGGACCTGGTCGAAGACCATGGACTTCAACGATACCGACACTTCCGCCGTCACCACTCTGGTTCCGCTGCGGAGCTGGCACTACGGGCTGGCGGGATACGACAGGACACACGTTGTCAAGCTGAACTATCTTTGGGATGTGCCCAGGCTCCCCGTACGCGGAACGATCCTGCGAGGTATTTTCCATGGCTGGGAGCTTTCGGGCATCACCAGCTTTGTCAGTGGTCAACCCTTGGGAGTCGGTTTCTCGACTACCACCGCAGTGGACATCGCCGGTACGGCCGACCTCGGGGCGAGGATTGTCGTCACCGGCCCACCCGTGCTGCCCAAGGATCAGCGGACTTTCACACGGGTGTTCGACACGAGCGTCTTCCGGCTTCCAGCCGTTGGAACGGTGGGCAACGCGGGCAAGACCCTCCTTCGGGGACCTGGCGTGAACAACTGGGACGCAGCCATCGCCAAGAGCTTCCCAATCCGCGAATCGTTGCGCCTGCAATTCCGCTGTGAGGCCTACAACGTGTTCAATCACACCCAGTTTTCGGCCGTGAGCACCGCCGCGCAGTTCAATCCGGCTACCGGGCAGCAAACGAACGGAGCCTTCGGCTCGTACACGGCGGCGCGTGTTCCGCGCACCATACAGCTTGTTGTCAGGGTTATATTCTGAGGGAGGTTGCTATGTCGATTTTTCTGATTGTTCTTCTGGCACTGGCCTCGTCGCCCGTCGCGGCTCAATATGGAGGCGGCACGCTGCTCGGCACGGTGACCGACCCGAGCGGAGCGGTCGTGCCGGGCGCCAAAGTGGTCGCGAAAAATACGGCTACCAACGAGACGCGCGAGTTTACCACCGACGCCGCCGGCAACTACCAGTTCAACGCGATGCCTTCCGGGGCCTATATCATCACCGTGACTTGCGCTTCCTTCAAATCGGTGACCGTGCCGGACCTGGTGCTTCGCGTGAATTCCCAGCTCCGCGCCGACGTTACGATGCAGCTCGGCGCAGTCGCCGAGACCGTCGAGGTGGCCGCCACCACGCCGCAGCTTCAGACCAACACGGCCGCCATCGGCACCGTAGTCGACAACCGCACCGTGCTCGAGCTGCCGTTCAATGCGCGCAATTTCTTCGACCTGATCGCGCTCACGCCAGGCGTGGTGAAGACGCGGGGCGCCTCTTCGGTGATGGACGAGCGCTCGGCCGAGATCGGCGGCATCCGTAACACGTCCACCAATGCCATGCTGGACGGCGTCGATTTCTCGGTGGCCAACATCAACAATCCAGCCATCGCCCTCTCGCTCGACACCATCGCGGAGTTCAAAGTGCAGATGAACTTCATGGACGCCTCCTACGGCCACGGCGCCGCCGGCATCGACCTGGTCACCCGCCGGGGCGGCAACGAGTTTCACGGAGTCGCGTACGACTTCATCCGCAACCGGGCCTTCCAGGCCGGACAGTTCTTCCGCCCGCCACAAGGAGCGCCGCGTTTCAGCTACAACCAGTTCGGCGCTTCGGCTGGCGGTCCCATCATCAAGAACCGCACGTTCGTCTATGGCAACTATGAGGGACGCCGCCGCCGCACGGGCATCATCCTGCAAGGCCTGATCCCCAACGAGGAGATGAAACGCGGCGATTTCACCACCTCAGGAAAGACCGTGCGCGACCCGGCGAACAACAACACGCCGTTTCCGGGCAACGCGGTTCCCCGCAACCGCTGGGATCGCATCAGCAATGAGCTGCTCCAATACTTCCCTTCGCCCAATGCAAGCCGCCCGGGCGTGAACTATCTCACCACTCCTTCGGACCGCGAGCGACGCGACCAGTTCACCATCCGGCTGGACCACAGGTTCACCAGCAAGGGGAACTGGTTCGGGCGGTACTCGTTCGCGGACGATGAGCTGGTCAACGTGGCGTACCTGGTCGGCAAAGGCTTGATCCGGCCGGATCGCACGCAACATCTTTCGCTCGGCTACACCCACCTGGCTTCGTCGAATCTCATCAGCGAAACACGCGCCGGCTTCACCAAGGCCTTTCTCGCCCGGCAAAGCGACGGCGACCGCTTCTCGAAGAATTACGCCGCCGAACTGGGTCTGAAGAATCTCGCGCCGAATCCGGGCGACTATACGCTGCCTTCGGCAAATCTGACCGGCTACGCACCCGGCACTCCCACCGGCACCAGCGGCTTCGTCGGTTACGGCCTGCGCATTGTCCAGAACAACATCTACTACCGCCTCGGCGAAACGGTGACCTGGATCAAGAGCCGGCACAATCTGAAAATCGGCGGGGACGTTTCCCGCCTGATGGTCGGCTACGACCAGGGCTCGAATCAAAACGGCAACTTCAACTTCAGCGGCAATTTCTCCGGGGACGCCTTTGGGGACTACCTGCTCGGCAATCCGCAGTCGGCCAACGGCGGCCTCGGCGGCCTGGGCAATTTCGGCGGTGTCGCGAAGTACTCGATCGGCACGCAGTTCCAGTGGTTCCTCCAGGACGACTGGAAGATCACCGACCGGCTGACGCTGAACCTCGGCCTGCGTCATGAATTCTTCCTGCAATGGCGGGGGCGGCTGGCGAACTTCGATCTCGCCACCGGCCGTCAGATCCTGTCCGTCAGCCCCGACTATTACATTCCCGGCGTCGGTCTCATTGCCGGCCAGGGAGCGCCGCTGCTGGCCGGGCGCCCGATCGTCAACGACCCGAATGACTTCGGCCCCCGGCTCGGCGTCGCCTATCGATTGGGGAACAAGACCGTGATTCGCGCCGGCGCGGGCGTGTTTCATGCGATCAACACCGGCGGCGCCACGCTGGTGTCCATGACCAGCACGCTGCCTTACTTTGTCAACGCTACCGTCGTGTCCGGCAATGCCCGGCCCGAACTGGTGTTTTCGCAGCTCTTCCCGGCCCCGAGCCAGGTCCCCGGCGCGGTCACCAGCCATCAGGATCTGTCGCGCCGTACCGGCTACCTGTATCAATACAACCTCAACGTCCAACATCAACTGAAACCCAATCTCCTGCTCGAAGCGGGCTACATCGGCAACACCGGTCACAAACAGGTGGGCACGGTTCTGGTCAATCAGCCGCGGCTGCCGGCCAGCGCCACAGACACCTCTTCGTTTGCGTCGCGCTCTCCGTATCCGCTGCTCACTCCGGGCTTCTCCCAGAACACCAACTATCAGTGGTCCAACTACAATGCCGGCTTCGTGAAGCTCGAAAAGCGCGCGGCCAGAGGTTTGTCGCTGACGGGCGCTTACACCTGGTCGAAATTCCTCGACAGCGGGGCCGCCGGCCAGAACATGTACAACCGCCGTCCCGAGCGCGGTCTGGCGGACAACGACGTGCGCCACAACTTCATCTCGAGCTGGGTGTATGAGCTTCCGTTCGGCAAAGGCCAGCCGTGGAACATCTCGAATTCCCTGTTGAACGCCGTCGCCGGAGGGTGGCAGGTGAACGGCATTGTGAACTTCCGCTCGGGAATGCCGTACTCGATTTCCACCGCCAGCGACATTGCCAACGTAGGGACGGGAGGCCAGCGGGCCAACGCCGCCGGTTCACCGCCGCGGAAGCTCGATCCGCGCACCAGCGGCCTGCTCGGTCTGGATCGCGCCGCCTACGCGACGCCGGCGCGCGCCACCTTCGGAAATCTTTCACGCAACACACAGCCCGGTTTTGGCATCAACAACTGGGACTTCTCGGCCATCAAGAATTTCGGACTTCCATGGCTCGGCGAATCGGCCAAGTTGCAGTTTCGCTTCGAGTGGTTCAACTTCTTTAACCATACGCAGTTTCTGAATCCGGCGGCCACGCAGAATGTCCCGGCGACGTTCGGTATCGTCACCGGCGCGCTCGATCCGCGGATTCTGCAAATCGCGGGCAAGATCTACTGGTAATGACACGCCGCGAGCTGATTCGCTTCGTTCTCGCCGCGCCGGTCACCTGGGCCGGCCCGGCGCTTGCCGCGCAGGCGGTTGCCAAAGGAAAGCCGCCTCGCGTGCGGATCACCAACCTCGAGTCTTTCAGTCTACGCGTGCCTCCGGCGGAGCGTTACCAGATCACCCGCGTTCACACGGACGCCGGCATCACGGGCACGTCATTCATCGGCTGCCCCCAGCCGGTCCTGGAAAACTGGGTGAAACCCACGCTCGTGGGCGAGGATCTGTTCGCGGTGGACCGCCATCTTGCCCGCCTCCAGATGCAGCGCGGCGAGCCCGGAACTCAGATCTGGTCCGGCGTCGAGCATGCGATTTGGGACGCGATCGGCCGCGTCTCTGAGCAGCCTGTCGCCCGGCTCCTGGGCGGTCATCGCGATCGCCTCCGCGTCTATCGCACCACGGTGTGGCCGGGAAAACAGGATCAATCGCACGTGTCCTATGAAACCCAGGCTGAGTTCGCCGTGCGTTTGAAGAAAGCCGGCTACACGGCGATGAAGATCCGGGCCTGGCGTCCGCGCCCGATGGACGACGTGGAAGCGATGCGAGTGATTCGCGCCGCCGCCGGCCCGGATTTCGATGTCATGTTCGATCGCACCGCGGTCCGGCCGGGATGGGTATGGGACTACCGCACGGCGTTGCAGGTCGCGCGCGGCCTGGAGAAATACAACGCCCGCTGGCTCGAGGAGCCGTTTGACGGCTACGACCTCCAGGCGCCGGCGCGGCTGGCCGCGGAAGTGGACATCGCAATCACCGGAGGCGAGCTCGGCCACAGTATCCACACCTTCCTCGCCTACCTGATGAATAAGACCTATGACATCGTGCAGCCCGACACACGCATTTGCGGAGGGCTTTGGGTCGCACGCAAGATCAGCGTGCTGGCGGAGGCGTTCGGCGTTCCCTGCATCCAGCACGGCGCTGCGGGTCCGGCGCTGGCCGCGTACATCCAGGCCGGTTGCTCGATGCCGAATTGCGAGTTCCAGGAAATCATCGGAGAGCCGAATCTGCCCGAAGAGCAGTGGGCGCCGGCGTTGAAGCTGCTCAAGACGCCGTATGTGTTCCGCGTCGAGAAGGGATACGTTCTGCTGCCCGAGACTCAGGGCATCGGTCTCGATCTCAACGAGGACGCGCTGAAGGAGTATCGTGCTTAATCGACGCGAGTTTCTTGCCGTATCCGCCGCGCTCGCCGGCCCGCTCGGCCGCGTCGCCGCCGCCGCCAAACCAGTGCGGATTACCGGCGTCGACCTCTTCCCCATTCGCATCCCTGTCTCGAAAGAGGACGAAGCCGCCGGAAGGTTGAACCGCTACACAGTGGCGCGCGTCAACACCGACGCCGGCGTCCGCGGCTATTCGTTCGCCGGCCCGAATCCCAAGCTGTTGGGGGAAATCCGACTCGCGCTTACCGGGAAGGACCTGTTCAACATCGAACAGCATTTGAAGGACGGCATCTACAAGTGGGAAGGCGTCGAACATGCGGTTTGGGATGCCATCGGCAAGATTGCGAATCAGCCCGTTTACAAGCTGCTCGGCGGTCACACGGATCGTTTGAAGCTCTATTTGACGACGGTGTGGCCCGGGAACGCCGATCAGTCCGATGTCAGCTTCGACGAGCAGGCGCGGATGGCGCTCCAGGAGAAGAACGCCGGCTTCAAAGGCATGAAGATTCGCGCCTGGCGGCCGAATCCGCTCGATGACGCCGAAGCCTGCCGCGTGATCCGCCAGGCTGTCGGGCCGGACTTCGCCATCATGTTCGACCGCACGGCGCATGCGCCGCAAAGCGTCGGACAGAAAGTGTGGGATTTCGAGACGGGTCTGAAGGTGGCCCGCGCTCTGGAAAAGGCGGGCGCGTACTGGCTCGAAGAACCATTCGCGCGCGACGACTACGCTTCCCATGCGCGCCTCAACCGCCAGGTGGACCTGCCGATCACCGGCGGCGAAGGCTACCTCGGCCTGCGCCAGTTTCATGAGGCGTTGCTGGCGAAGGCCTATGACATTGTGCAGCCGGAAGGCGTCCGCTCAGGCGGCATCCTGATCGCGCGAAAAGTCGCCATCCTTGCCGAGGCCTATCACGTGAAGACGATTCTGCACGGAACAATGGGATTGCGTCTGGCGGGCTGGTTGCAAGCCTCGGCAGCCATCGGCAGCGAGTGGCAGGAGCTGGTCTTCATCCGCCCCCCGCTGCTCCCCGAAGACCTTTGGTCCCCTGGATTGCAGGTGCTGAACACGAAGACGATGTACACCGTCCGCGACGGCCACATCGACGTGCCGGATCTGCCGGGACTTGGGCTGGATGTGAATGAAGAGGCGGTCGAGCGCTTCCGGCAAGAGTAGGCCCTCGCGACTGGGTGCACTGAAAGCCATTGGGTTGACCCGGTGGGTGAAATTCACCAACCTGGGGCGCCCGCGCTCAGGACCCCGCGAACGGCAGCACCGTCGGATGCACAAAGTGCCGATAGTCCCTGAATCTCATGTGCACAACATCCCGGTGCGTGCCGGCGTTGAACGCGATCTCCTCCTCGTCGGCCAGCCGGCTGTCGACGTAAACCGGAATGTCATGATAGAGGTTGCCGAACGGCGGCATGGCGCCCAGCTCGACATCGGGAAACAACCGCGCAAGTTCGTCCTCGGTGGCCAGGCGAAGCGTGTTCACCCCCAAGGCGTGGCGCAGTTTCTCGAGATCAATGCGGCCATCGGCCGGCAACACAGCCATGGCGTAGACGTCGTCGCCCACAAAGACGATCGTCTTTGCCACCTCGGAGGGCGGCACGTGGTCCGCCTGCGCCAGATCCTTCGCCGTGTACGTCAGCCGGTGCGTGCTGTGAGAATACAACGCTCTGTTCTTGTCCAGGAAAGCCTGCAACCGCGGGGTGATCATAGATCCGACTCCTCTCCGGAGAACTCCGTGCAGTTTACTTGCCATCCGGGACAAGCAGAATCCTGCGGACCGCCGCCTTTTCAATTGCGGCACGGGTGTACAGCAAAGGATGGTACTGCTCCTCGACCCAGCTCTGGAACAGATTCCGGTACTCGGGGCTCTCCGGATCGCCGCTCCGTCCGGGCATGTGAAGAAATCGCGAATGGTCCCAGTTGCCGGGGTCGATCACAAAGCGCGACGATGCAGCTTGCCCCACTGCCACTGGCTCCAGTCCGCACCCAGCAGCCGTTCTGTCTCGACCACCGCTTTCACCAGGGATGCGCGAAGCGCCTCCCCGCCCGGCTCCGGCCGGCCGGCATTCCGCGACCAGATCCCGTACAGCGCTGCTGCTCCCGATTCCTTCGCCATCACCTGGTTCCATTCCACCAGCAGCCGGATCGCCTCACCAAGCTTCGCGTCGCTGCCTGCATCGATCTGCTTCAGCAGCGGAATACGCCGGCGCGCCTGGATCGAAACATAGTCATTCTGCAACGCAAGCGCTTTGTCGAAGCTCACCTTCGCGTTCCCGCCCAGCACTTCGCGGATGCGATCGATACGCCCGTCGGCGCTGAATTCGTAGCCGAGCTTCATCGCAGCGAGCTTATCTTCCTTCACGAAATACGGCGCGTTGTTCGCGCTCGCGACAAATCCCTCCGGCGGATTGTAATAGCGCGGTAATTCGTCATTCGGGCGGATGCCGTCCCATTCATAGCGCCCGTCGCCGGCGACCGGGAACAGCCCGTCCCAATTCGGCCGCCGTGGGGCATTGCCGGAAGGAGCCAGTCCCGCATTGCCTTTCGCATCGGCATAAATGACGTTGTTGCCAGGCACGCGATAGCGGTTCAGCTCGCGGGTAAACTCTTTCCAGTTGCGCGCCCGATTCAGGCCGATGCTCCCCAGGAAGGTCGCTCCACCCGTCTCCAGCCACCCGGCCCGCAGTGCATAGGCCCGCCGCGGTAGCGATACTCGTTCGTGTTTGGCGCATTGGTCTCGTATACGTAGATGTCCTCCATGTCCACCGCAAACGTGGTCTGGCCCCACGCGATCATGCCGTTATGTCCAAAGACGAATCCGGGATGCTGCGGTTCGCCCAGCCCGATCACGTTGAGCCCAGGCGCGGTCACGTGGGCGAAGTATCGGAACGCCGGCACACTGAACGGCCGGTGCGGATCGGTCGCCAGAATCGCCCAGTTATTGCTTTCCGTGTCCGGCGGATCATCATCCCCCGCAGCCTGCTGAAACCGGACCGCCGTCTGCTTACCCAGCCGCACGTCATCGAGCACGCGCGTTGGAATGCCGCAGGTGCTGGAAGCGTTCACGGCGGGGATCAATGCCCGCGTCGCCATGGTGCGGAAGGATGCATCGCTGTTGCCCTGGGAGTTTCGTTTCATGAACACGCTGCCGGCGCTGTGGAAGCCGGAGGATCTGCTAATCATTCGCTCGGCGGCGCTGGCGTCCAACGCGATGAGCGAAGTCCGCAACGCGCAGTTGGCGTGCAAAGGAGAAAAACTGCCGCACGTCCGCCACATAGGATTTCCACTCGGCGTCCATATCGCCGCGATAGAGGAACAGCCTCGCGGCGCGGTCCTGGGCGATATACTGAGCGCCGAAGTCCCGGCTCAGCAGCCCCATCCCGCGCTTGCGCCACAAGTCCATCTGCCACAGCCGTTGGGTGGCGGCGTTGAAGCCTTGTGCGAAGTAGGCGTCATGGAGGTTCTTGGCGTAGATCACCGCCTCTTCGGTTTCGCAATCCGGTTTTCGTACCAGACCACGTTCTCGCTCTGCTGCCCGGCGATCAGCACGTCGAGATCGCCATCGCCGTCCATGTCCACCAGGCGGATGTCGTAGGCCGCCTGGTTCTCGAAGATGTGATGCGTCGTGAAGTTGCCCTTGCCATCATTCTCGAACCACGCGGCGATGAAAGAATCCTTGGCGCAGGTGACGGCGTCGATATCGCCGTCGTTGTCGATATCGCCGAGCGCGAGCGAGTGCGGCCCCGCCAGCGTCATGTTGACCTGATGCGGCGTCCAGTTGGGCGCCTCGTACCACACGATCCCCCGGCCGTGACCCCGGGTGGCGAAGAAGTCTGTCTTCCGGTCGCCATTCAGGTCGGCCATCAGAATATTGGTGGCGCCTTCTTCTCCTGTCGCGATCAGGCGCTTCTTCCACACGCCGCGCGGACTCGCCGGCTGCTCCCACCAGGCGAACCAGTTTCCGTCGGGCGCTACCTTGGCCGCGCTCGCGATGTCGGGGCGCCCGTCGCCATTGACATCGCCGAAGCCGTGGTAATGGCTCAAGCCCGGAGCGTCGCCGCTGGCGAATACATAGCGCTCCCACATCGACGCCGTCCGCGGATTCCTGGGCACGCGAAACCACGCCAGCGAATTCGGAAACGCGCCCACCGGCTGTGCACTGTTGGCGATCAGATCCGGCTTTCCGTCGCGGTCCACATCTCCCAGAATCAAGCCGTGAATGCCGTTGACGCCTCCGTTCTTGTCGTGATCATCAATGTTGTGATAGATCCACTTGTCCGCCAGCGGGTTCTTCGGCCGCTCGAGCCAGAAGATCACGCCCGGCTGGTAGCGCGCTCCGATGTAATCCAGGTCGCCGTCGCCATCCACGTCCATCACTTCACTGTGGATCACATCCAGTCCTTCGAAGATCTGGACACGCTTCCAGTCCGGCGCAACGTAGAGGTATGTCTTCTTGGCCCGAAGGTCCGTCGCGATGACGTCCGGCTTCCCGTCGCCGGTAAAATCCGCAGCGATAGCGGTGAAATTGAAGTAGCCCGCATCCACCACATGCCGCCTCCACCCGGATTCGCTTTCATTCCAGTAGATGCGCACGTTCGCCGTCGCCCGCCCCACGGCGACAATCTCCGGCCGCCCGTCGCCATTCAAGTCGGCCACGGCGAGATCCTCGGTCGCCATTCCGTCATCGACTGGCGTCTTGCTCCATTTGCCGTCCGCCATGCGCTTGTAGAAAGCGACCCCGTAAGGCTTCCCCCGCCATCCCACGGCCAGCTCATCGCTGCCGTCGGCGTCGAAATCGCCCCATCCGAGCGCATGCGCCTGATTCAGGCCCTGGTCGATGATTTCGCGCTCCCACAGTTTGGTCGGAATCACCAGCGGCTTGGGCCTCGGCGCCGCTTGCGGATCAAGCGGCTGGGTCGGCTCGCGGTGCAGGACGATCTTGTTGCCGTGCCATGGCTCGACCGTCGCCAGATGCCGGATGCGGTTCACCGTGCCGAGCTTGATCTCGCCCGGATCGCCCTCGCCGATCTGCCGCCTGGCCCACTTGCCATCCGCGGCGCGCTTCAGAGCAAAGATACCTTCGCGGCTCGCCGTCCAGATCTCGCCTTGCTCGATGATGAAGTTGTGGATGATATGCAGCGAGTCGTCGGCCACCTCGACCGGCCACGGGTCCCGCGCCGGATCTTTTGGCACATGCATCACAAGCACACGCGCACCCCGGCCCTCCCAGTTGGGCCCTTTATTGCCGCGGCCGTGAAGCGGCATCACGACCAGTTCCGGCTTGCCGTCGCCGTCGATGTCGCCCCACCGGATGCGGTGCAGCGTCGGCTCCTCGCCCAGCGGAAACATGCTCCACGGCGACGAGGCATTACCTGGGCTGCGGATCCATTGCAGGCTGCCACCAGTTTGCGTGTTGGCCGGCTGCCAGTCGGCTCCAAGGGCGAAGTCGAGCTTGCCGTCGCCGTCAATGTCGTTCCCGGCAATGCAGACGTTGTCCTTCTTGGTGGCGCCTTCCAGAATGATGTGGCGTGTCCAGGTCGGATTCTCGAACCAGGCCACCTGCGTCTGGTTGATGGCGACGATGTCCGGCCTTTTGTCGTTGTTCACATCGGCGATCAGCACGGCGTAGACAATGCCGAAGTCTCTCTGGATTTCCTGAGTACGGAATTTGACGGCTGCTTCGAGATTCGAAGCGGCCAGCAGAGCGAGAACAAGCTTCAGGGTTCGCATAGGGATGTCCAGTGATCTTGTTCATTCTGACACTGGCCGGCGAGGCAAACAAGGACAGCACCTTCGATAAGGTGTGTTCCTCGATGCTGTTCATGGACTCATATCCGCGAGCGGCTGGACCGGCTCGAAGGCGACAAGTCACGCTGATAGCAGCGGGCCCTCTTCCCGTGATATATCAACACCATGCGCAGTGCCATCCTCTTACTCTGCTCGAACGCCCTGTTCGCCCAGGCCCAATACGACCTGCTGCTCAAGGGCGGCCACGTCATCGACCCGAAGAACAACCTCAGCGCCCGGCGTGATGTCGCCATCCAGGGCGGCAAGATCGCGGCCGTGGAAGCGGACATCGCGGCCTCCAAAGCCAGAAAAGTCGTCGACGTATCCGGCCTGTATGTGACACCAGGGCTGATCGACATTCACGTGCACGTGTTTGCCGGCGGCATGGGAGAACAGTATGCTTCCGGCCGCCTCAGCGTGTATCCCGACGGGCACACATTCCGCAGCGGCGTCACCACCGTCGTGGACGCAGGAACCTCCGGCTGGCGCAATTTCGACGAGTTCAAAGCCCGCGTCATTGACCGCGCGCGAACCCGCGTGCTGGTGCTTTTGAATATTGTCGGCGCCGGCATGGGCGGCGACGTCGAGCAGAACACGCAGGACATGGACCCG
>JACQDF010000342.1 GCA_016201205.1 Acidobacteriota bacterium | reverse complement strand
ACGAACTCCTACAGGTGCTGAGTGTCACCTTGTTTGAGCAAGTGCCCATTTTGCAGGCCTTCGGAGAGTCGGAGTCCCAAGCGAAATCTGTCGGATTTTCTAACCAGCTGAATCTGTGGGACTTATAGCCGGACGCTAGTGTACCAGGATCTGGTCGACGACCATGGCTTCGCCGGCCGCTACCAGAGCGTCAAACGCTTCGTCCGGCAGTTGCGGGGTCGACCTGGGCCCCAGGCTTGCGCCGTCATCGTCACTCCACCCGGCGAGGAGGCCCAGGTCGACTACGGCAGCGGCCCCATGGTCCGCGATCCGCATTCTGGCCGTTACCGCCGCACACGCATGTTTGTCCTCACCCTCGGCTACAGCCGCAAGGCCGTGCGCCTGCTCACCTTCCAGTCCAGCACGCGCGTCTGGGCTGAGCTTCATGAACAGGCTTTCCGCCGGTTAGGCGGCACCACTCGAACTGTGGTCCTCGACAATCTCGGCGAAGGCGTTCTGAAGCCCGACATCTACGACCCGGCGCTCAACCCGCTCTACCGCGACATGCTGGCCCACTACGGCGCCGTCGCTCTGCCCTGTCACGTCCGCGACCCGGATCGAAAGGGAAAAGTGGAACGCAGCGTCGGGCACGCCAAGAACACCCCGCTCAAAGGCCTGCGTTTCGAGAGCCTCGCGGAAGCTCAGGTCTACCTTGATCGCTGGGAGCAGCACTGGGCCGACACCCGCATCCACGGCATCACCAAGCGCCAGGTAGCGGCCATGTTTGCCGAAGAGAAGCCGGCCCTGCTCCCGCTGCCCGTCGAGCCCTTCCGCTTCTACCAGTTCGGGGACCGCAGAGTGAACCTCGATGGCTGTGTCGAAGTCGACGCGGCCTACTACAGCGCGCCGCCCGGCTGGATCGGCCGCAACGTCAAGGTGCAGTGGGACGGGCGCTGTGTGCGAGTGCTCGATCCTCGCACCGGTCAACTGCTGCGCGAACACCTGCGCCAGCAGCGCGGCGACTATCGCATCCCGGACGAAGACCGCCCTGCTCACACGCCCCGCACCACGCAGCAACTGCTCGCCCGCTGCGGGAAGGTCGGCACACACGCCGGCACACTGGCTGAGCAGATGTACCGCGAGCAGGGTGTGGTCGCCATCCGCCGCATTCAAGGACTACTCGGACTTGCCCGCAAGCACGGCGCCGCGCTCACCGACGACGGCTGCGCCGCCGCTCTCGAAGTAGGCGTCCCCGCCAACCCCTATCGCTTCGTCCGCCGCTGGCTCGAACGCCGGCCTCAACTCACCCTTCGCCAGGTGGACCCCATCATCCGCCAGCTCACCCTGTATCGCGACTTCATCGACAACAAGACCCAGGAGAACAACCCCACATGAACCTCATTGAACTGCAACGCGCACTGCGCCAACTCCGCCTCGGCGGCATGGCAGACGTGCTCGAAACCCGCCTCAGACAGGCTCAGGCCGAACCCATGGCGCCCATCGATCTGGTCTCCACGCTGGTCTCAGACGAGCTCACGCGCCGCTCCGACCGCCTGCTCGAACGGCGCCGGAAGCTCGCTGGCTTTCGCGACGCCAACAAGACTCTGGACAACTTCGACTTCGCCTTCAACCCCAAGATGAACCGGAGCCTCGTCTTCGACCTCGCCACCGGAGCCTTCATTGACCGCCGCGAAGACGCTTTGTTTCTTGGCCCAGGAGGCGCGGGCAAGAGTCACTTGGTCCAGGCCATCGGGCAGGCCGCCATCGGGCAAGGTTACAAGGTGCTCTATCGCGAGACCCACATCCTGCTGGAAGAACTTGCCGAGGCGACCCTTGACGGCACGCGCAAGCAGTACATGGAGTCGGTCTCCACCGTGGCCCTGCTCATCATCGACGACTTCGGCATGCGCAAACTACCGCAGACCGCCGCCGAAGACCTGCTCGAGATCATCATGCGCCGCTACGAACGCGCCAGCACACTGCTAACCTCCAACCGTCCAGTCGACGACTGGGGCAAAATGCTGGCCGACGTCGCCGCCGTCAGCGCCATGCTCGACCGACTGCTCCATCACGGCCACGTCCTCAAATGCGGCCCCCGCAGCTGGCGCACCAAAACCGCCGCGTCCGACTGAACACAATGAAGGAAGAAGAATCATTTCAAGATGCGAGGGCGCTGCCCTCGCGCACCCGGGATTTATCGCTTTCGCGCCAGAATGGCGGCGGAGCGGGGCGGCCTGTGCCGCCCACGTCATTCCGGCCCCTGGACGGCGCTCCGGTCGCATCCCTGCGGAGCCGTATCCTCCGCCCAGGTGCTGCCAGTATAGGCCGACGTAGATCAAATCGTCGAGAACGAATTGCCGGCACTGCCCCCGGCGAGGTATAACAACTCTTGTCCTGCCTACTGCCCGTTGGCCGGTTTTGAGGTGTCCCTCATTGGCCGGTTTT
>JACQDF010000339.1 GCA_016201205.1 Acidobacteriota bacterium | reverse complement strand
GGATTCTCAGGGGTCCAAATGGTGTCCCGCCTCAGCCGCCCAACGGCGGCCTCAGCCGTGTGCATAATTCAGGTATCAAGGTGGCACCCCTCCGCGAAATATGTCATGTTGGACATAGGCGACAGATGGCTAACCTAGGGGACAAGCCGCTGGTTTGGTTAAAGGGCGAAGTGAAAACCCCTCCGTTCAGCAAACAAGCCCGCTTGGAGGCTGGGCTGCTTCTCAGGCGGCTCCAGCAAGGACAAGGGTTGAGTCTGCCCCATTCGCGACCAATGCCCGCAATCGGTCGCCAGAGCCACGAGCTACGAATCAGCGATCGTGACCAAACGTGGCGAATCGTTTACCACGTCGCGCCGGATGCGATCGTGATTCTAGACGTCTTCAGCAAGAAGACCCAGGCTACACCGGTTCAGATCGTAGAAGTCTGCCAAAAGCGCCTGGCTGCTTACTTGCGAGCGATTTCGGATAAGGAGTACATATGAAGCGTGTCAAGAAGCAACGTTTGGAACGCGCTGGCTGGGTGGTTGGCGACAGCGCCCAGTTCCTGCGACTGAGCGTGGAAGAGAATCGCTTTATCGAATTGAAGCTGGCGCTCGCCACGGGAGTCCGCGAACTTCGCGAACGGAGGGGGTTGACGCAGGCCGCGTTGGCGCATCGGCTGGGATCGAGTCAGTCGCGCGTCGCCAAGATGGAAGCAGCCGACCGCTCGGTGTCGCTCGACTTGATCATGCGGTCGCTCCTCACCATCGGAGCCACCGCCACCGACATTGCCAAGTGGATCAAACGTGCCGAAACCGCGCGAGCTGCCTAGAGACACGCCATCCCATCTTGGATTCGAATCACATTTTCAAGGACTTGCGAAGAGAGCTGGAACTGAAGTGCTTTGATTTCAACGCGACGATTTGCTGCCTCCCCACACTGGACGCATGTAGAACTCTTGTAGCATAAATCCCGCACTGCTCGAACCGACACAACTCGTTAGACCACATGACTGTACGATACGAGCGAAATCGGGCGATGCGTCCACGCTGGCCACCCACAAAAGACGTATCTCGAACCGACGAGTTCGCGATTCAACTTCCGGAATGTGCCGACGTCCGGACCGGATCGAGTGAGCATAAATGTCCTGTGGCTCTCGGTGGCTCTCGCGCAGGAGTAGACTGATGAGTACCAATATGGCAAGATCAAACCGGTCATCACGAGCGCGCCCGCGGCGCCGCGACCTTCTGCGGGCTTCCGCCATCGTTAGCGGTGGCCTCGTAAGCTCAGCGCCCGCAGCGGCCGCGCCAACCGATAAACCGGCCGGCCACAACGTGGTTCGCACGCCGCCAGACGCGGTGGTAGAGACCGTGAGCGGCAAAGCCCGGGGATACACGGATGGTGGCATTTATACGTTTAAAGGCATTCCCTTTGCCGGAAGTACGGAGGGCCGGAACAGATTCGTTAGCACGAATGAAGCGGCGCCTTGGGCTGGTATTCGCGATTCGATGATCTACGGTCCGGTCTGCCCTCCTTTTAACCACGGCTCCGGACAATCGTTTCATTTTGAGCGCCAATTCGCTCAAGAGTCTGAAGACTGTTTGCGAATAAACATCTGGACTCCCGGAATCAACGACAACCGATTCGCCGGTCCAATCGCAGGACGCGATACGCCTGCCACGCATCGTCCGGCCTCATGACCTCTTGCCGGGCTGCGCGATGAAGGGTGTGTCGCTCTGCGGCCAGCGCAATCCAGACGTTGACGTCAGGCAAGTAGGTCATCAAAGTCGAGATTCGACAGGTCCAGCCTTCCCCGCCGCCTGGAGCGGATTACCGGCAGTTCAACCTCGCCATCACCGTAGGAACCGGAGGCGCCGGACCCGAGGTTGCCTTGGACTTCTTTTTTTACGGCTTCAACGATAAACTGTTCCGCCGTAGCTCCGCGCGACGCCGCCAGTGCTTCACTCTTCTGATAGAGGGAGTCGGGAAGATTCACTGTGCTCAACTTTCGAAAGTCACGGCGGCCGTGATAAAGTTTCCGCGTAGGGAGGGAGTGGACATGCGTGGAATCCTGGCAGCCCTGGTGGCGTGTCTCGCCGTGGCGCAGAGCCCCACCGGCGAGATTGCCGGTTTGGTACGGGACTCGAGCGGCGCCGTCGTTCCCGCCGCCAGCCTGACGATCCTCAACCAGAATACCGGTGAGCGGAAATCGGCTGTGACCAACGGGTCGGGCGAGTACGTCGTGCCGCTGCTGCCCGTGGGGGTGTATACGATCGCGGCCGCCATGCCCGGTTTCCGCACGGCGGAGCGGCGTGATGTTCCGCTGAGCGCGCTGCAAAACCTGCGGGTGGATTTTTCGCTCGAAATCGGCGAAGCCACCCAGACCGTCGAAGTCACCGCGGAAACTCCGCAAGTGGATACGCGTAGCGCGGTTCACGGCATGCTGGTGGATGACCGGCGGGTTCGCGACCTGCCGCTCAATGGCCGCAATGCGCTCGATCTGGTGCGGCTCATTGCCGGTGTCAACGACATCGGCACGACCATCCGGCCCAGCTTTGGCCAGCAGACCATGCGGTTGAACGGCGGCCGGCAGACTGGAGTCAACATCCTGCTCGATGGCGGCTCGCTTGCCTATTTCCACCGCGGACAAGGCTTGGGGCTGCCCCCGCCGGACGCGCTGCAAGAGTTCAAAGTCGCCACTGCCGGAACGCCGGCCGAGTACGGTCGGGGCGCCGCCGTGGTCAGCGGCGTCACCCGGTCCGGCGCCAACGAGTTCCACGGGAGCGCCTGGGAGTTCCTGCGGAACGATTCGATGGACGCGCGCAGTTTCTTTGTCTCCAGAGTCTCGAAACTGCGTTTTCACCAGTTCGGCGTGACCGCCGGCGGGCCGGTGCGGGTTCCCAGACTGTATAACGGCCGGAATCGCAGCTTCTGGTTCTTTTCGTATCAGGGTCTCCGCATCCGCGAGGACCAGCTTTCGACCTCGGCAACTCCGGCCACGCCTCAGGAAGTGCGTGGCGATTTTTCAGGCGTCGCGGGCGGCGTCCGGGATCCTCTCTCCCAGCAACTTTTCCCGAACAGCCAGATTCCGCAAAGCCGTTTCGACCCGGTGGCGGCCCGTATCCTTCAACAGTACAACCCGGCCTCCAACCGTCCCGGCGGCGTGTATGTGACGCAGGTCAGCCGGCCGACCACCGGCAATCAGTACCTCGGGCGGTTCGATCAGGTCATAAGCGCCAGGAATCGGTTCAATGTCCGCTACTTCATCGATAACAACGTCGGTGCGGATAACTTTCCGCAGGGTTCGAGCTTCCCCGGTTTCAGCCCGTTCCAAAACTCGCTGCGGATGCAGACAGCGACCGTCGAGGATACGCACGTGTTTACACCGACGCTGCTCGAGGCCGCGCGGGTGACCTACACACGCTTCAATTATCTGGAGAACAACACCGTTCGGCAGACGCTGGTGGACCTGGGCGCATCCGACTTCGCCCACGCCGGCGGCGCAACCACCATGCCGCGTCTGGAGATCGTGGGCCGCTTCCAGCTTTCGCCCGGCCGCGACCGGCAGCGGCTCTCCGACAATCTGAGCATGTCGGAGAATCTGACATGGTCGCCAGGCAAGCATCAGATCAAGTTTGGCGCGGATGTCGAGCGAAACCGGTTCCTTTATCGCGACAACAACAATACCGGCGGCCAGTTTCGTTTTGACGGCACCCAGTCGCGGGACTCGGTGGCCGACTTTCTGCTGGGCCGCGCGCGCTCCATGCAGCAGGCTTCACCGCTCGACACCGACCAGCGTTACGTTGTGATTGGCCTGTTCGCGCAGGATGCCTGGAAGATTCATCCCCGTGTGACGCTCAACCTGGGACTGCGCTACGAACAGTTTCCCGCCTGGACGGAGCAGTATGGCAAGCTCACCAGTTTCGTGGCGGGTGCAAAGTCGTCGCGCTTTCCGTCCGCGCCGGCCGGCCTGGTGTTTCCCGGCGACACCGCCTACCCGTACCGCGGCGATCGCAACAATTTCGGTCCCCGGGCAGGCATCGCCTGGGACGTTTTCGGCAAGGGACGGACGGCGGTGCGTGCGAGCTTCGGTGTTTTCTATGAGCCGCTGACCGCCGAAATGGCGGGTGGCGTGCTCGCGCCCCAGCCGTTCGGGTTGGTGGTGAATCGCGATGTGACCCAACTGGGTTCACCGTATCGGGGCGCGGCCAACCCGTTTCCGTTCACGGTGGATTCCTCGAACGCCCGGTTCGTTCTGCCCGTTTCGATTCCCAAATCCTTCAACCCGGATATTCGGATTCCGTACGCGCTGAACTACAACTTCGGCGTTCAGCAGCAGTTGGGTGGGCACTACATGGCCGAAGTGTCGTACGTCGGCAACGCCGGCCACAAGCTGCCGCAACTCCGTGAGCTGAACTGGGCGCAACTGCTCCCCAACTCAACCACGGCGAACACCAACGCGCGCCGCATCTATGCACCGAACTACACCAGCATCGGCGAGCTCCAGACGGTGGGCAACTCGCTCTATAACTCGCTGCAAGTCCAGTTGCAGAAGCGCTTCAGCGGCGGCTTCACGCTGAACAGCTCTTACACCTGGGCGAAGGCGATTGACGACTGGACCTACGCCGCGTTCGCCCAGCTTTCTCAGCAGTCCTATCAGAACCCGCTCGACCGGCGAGCCGAGCGCGCACGGATTGACGACGATGTTCGCCACCGCTGGGCCACTTCGTTCCTATACGAGCTGCCGGTGTTCCGAGGCCGGCAATGGTATGCGCGGCTGGCCGGTGGCTGGGAGCTGGGAGGAATCATCATTGCCTCCACCGGCTCGCCGTTCACCGTGATCACCGGGCGCGACAATTCGCTGTCAGGCATCGGGAATGACCGGCCGGATATCGTTGGCGATTGGAAACTGGCGACTGGCCGCTCGCGCGATGAGCGCCTGGGCCAATACTTCCGGACTGCGGCATTCCGCCAGAATGCGCCCATCACTTTCGGCAACGCGGGTCGCAATATCATCTCCGGACCCGGCTCGCTGAGCCTCGACACATCGCTCTCGAAGAGCTTTCGCCTTGCCGAAGCGCACCGGCTCCAGCTTCGCTTCGATGCCTTCAATCTGCCCAACCGGCCGAACTTTGGGGACCCGAACACGACCGTCACGTCGCCTGCCTTCGGCAGGATTCTGAGCGCCGGAGGCGGGCGAGTGCTGCAAGTGTCGGCGAAGTATTTGTTCTGAATCCGCCCGGGGCGCGCGGGTGAAGTGGGCTTCATCCCCACGGCCCGCCCGCCTGCCAGCGAGCGTTGAACGGTTTCTCGCCTGCGGAAGCCGCCAGAAGCGGGAATGCGAACTGACGTATTTCGGCCACGAGCTTCTCCAGATCGCCAGGCTCTTCGGTGAACCGGCTTCGGCGTACGAATGCCCGCCACTGGACTGCTCTTGCTGAATCAGTGCAGAAGGCATCCGTGAGTCCAGTGGGCTCGGCCTCGATTTTCGTTCCTCGGTGGCGGAAAGTTGCGACGATCGCCTCGATCAGATGCTCGCCTTCGAACGAGTACAGGCGGGGCAGGAAAGCGAGGTCATAGTAATCTTTCATGCGACTGTTCAGCAGGCCGAGTTTGGTGAGCGCTTCGAGCTTTTCGGCGATAACGGTCTCCCTGGGATAGGCCAGGAGCGGGGAAATCGAGCAGCGTTGGATACTCAACCTCTGTTGGTCCCGGAACAATGACATCCCCAAAGCCGATATCGATCTGCATCGGGATTCGCGCCTTGGCGAGCGTCGCGTGGAACCTGACTCGGACGCCCTCGTAGTCCGCGTCCTCCTTGATTCGGCTAGCGTCGATTGAAGCGCGATTGAATTCGATGCCGTCCGGTTCAGTGGCCACGTCGCATACGGCGCTCACGAGCTCTGCGATGTGGTTCAGCTCGTTACTTGTCCTTCCGGCGAGATCGATGTCCATGGTTGGCCGTGAGAGAGGCGCACGCCAGGCAATCAGCAAGAGCGCGCCTTTCAGAACAAACCGATCAGAGAACGGGGACTGAGCCAGGCGATAAAGGAATCGCTCCATGGCGAAGTACTGGAGGAGTTCCTGGAACGGACGGCCTTGCGCACGAGATTGGTTGAGCAGTCGTTGCCGGACCGAGGCGCCCAGGTCGCGACCGCTCACAGCACGGCCTCCAGATATGGCCGCATAACCCTCCGGACACGATTGATCTGGGCGAACTTGGCCAGCGCCTGAAAGTTCGGCTTCGGTATACGCTCACGGTAGGTTCGGAGAGCCTCGATCGCTACGTCGAGCCCAATCTTGTTGCGGTACTTGAAGCAGTCGGCGATGGTCTTCTCTGGCGAATAGATCCGCACCGGCAGGTCGTCGATCGTGACTACTTCAATACCGGCGCTAAGTGACGGTTCGGAATACCAGAAGACACGGAGGGGAACGCCATCGATCTTTGGGATCTGAGCGTGGCTGGGCAACGCAAGATCCACGGCATGCGGAACCTGGGTTGTCAGACCATGGTGAGCGAGAGCTGAGATCAGGCAGACGACCGCGCGCGGAATTCGAATCGCGATTGGAACAAGGTCCGGGCTGGAGAGCGGCGGCGCGGTGGAGAGCCTGTAAAGGCCACGATCGACTTGTTCGATTTCGCCGGCATCTCGGAGGGCATACAGCGTCCGTGGGTGAATGCCCAGCCGGATCGCCTTGCTCGTACGGAGCATGCCTCCGTGCTTGGTAAACACGTCGCGTGCTTTGGAGAGTCCTGTTTGGGTGGCTGGCATTGGATAGAACCCACGGATAGTATAACTAATATCCGATGATATTATCCTGCGCCTGGCGAAGCTGTCTGACCAAGGTGGTCTCGGACTATTAGCGGTCCTTCTCGAGAATCATCACCGAGCAGGCCGCTTCTTCGAACCCGATCACTCCGCCGCCGTTCTCCTGAATCCCCAGCGCAGCGCCCTTCACCTGGCGCTCTCCCGCTTCCCCTCGCAACTGCTCCACCAGTTCCTCGATCATGGACAACCCCGTCGCCCCGACAGGGTGTCCCTTGGACACCAAGCCGCCGGAAGTGTTCAGAGGCACTTTGCCTCCCGGCGACGTCGCCCCCGATTCGATGAACTTGCCGCCTTCCCCCATCGGACACAGGCCCAGCATCTCCGCCTGAAAGATTTCGCAGAACGAAGTCGCGTCGTGAACCTCGCCGACGTCGATGTCCTCGGGACCCACGCCGGCCATCGCATAGGCGCGGTCCGCCGCCACTTTGCTCAGGCTCGGCTCGTCGAACGCGCGGTGCTTGCCGCCGGTGAGCACGCTTGCCTTGATGAGCACAGCCCGATGCTGCGTTTTCGCTGGCAGCCCTTTCAGATAGTCCTCGGAACACAGGATGGCAGCAGCCGCCCCATCGCCAATTGGAGCGCACATCGCCCGGGTGAGCGGTTCGCTGACGAGCCGGTCTTCGAGCACTTGCTCGATGGTCATGGGGAACCGGTATTGCGCCTTCGGATTCAAGGCTCCGTAGTTGTGATTCTTGGCCGCGGCGATCGCGATCTGGCGTGCCGTCGTCCCATGCCGCTGCATATGATAGGCGGCCTGCAACGCGTAGGTGTCCATGAACAGCGTGCGGTTCGCGCCCGCCTTGAACTCCCGCCCGCACAATGCGGCAGCCTCTTCGTAGGTGCGATAGAAATCCCGCGGGTCGAAGTTGTCCATCCCGGATTGGAACGACTTCAGCAGCGCCGCGGGATCAGCGTCCGGATTGAACAGCTTTTCCACGCCGATCGCCAGCGATACCCGGCACTGCCCGCTCAGGATATCCTTCCAGGCGCCGTGAATCGCCATCGACGCCGTTGCGCAGGCGCCTTCGACGTTGATCAGGGGAACCCGCTCCGGAAACAGCTTCTCCTGCACCAGCGGCGTAAAACAAACTTGCCCTCGAATGTTTGCCTGACCCCAGCCTCCCATGCCGCAGTTGCCAAACCACGCAAACTCGATCTCGTCCGAGCCTATCCCGGCGTCGGCCAGCACGCCCAGGTACGCTTCTCGGGTCAGTTGTTTGAATGACTTTTCCGGCCACTTGCGGAACGGAGTCGAGAAAGCGCCGATCAGGTAAGCCTTCGTGCTCATAGCACCGGAGGGAGGCCGGCGGATTGCCCAACCGCAACCGCTTCGGCCAGCTCCGGCAGGTCGCCATTGTCAGCCCGGAGATGCTTCCTGTGCTGCGGCCGGACCGTCTCGAGCAGCTCCCGGCGCGACTTGATCGGCAGCGGCGTGCCGGTGTAAATCCTGCCCATCTTCGCCATCAGCGCCTCGGGCAGGGCGCTGGCGAACATGAGCAGCGGCCAGGTGAAATTGGGTCCGTTGATGCGGCGCAGCTTCCACAGCCAGAACATGAGAGCGCCCAGCCGCCACACCGCCGGTCCCCACCAGCTTTGCAGCGCCGGACGCATGCTCATTTTCCAGGACTTCATCATCACCTGCCACTGCAACGGAGTCAGTTCGCGGCTCTCGACGACGCCTTTCTTTGCCGCCAGCCGTGTGTCGTGGAGCGGCGTAAAGATCGACGGGACGAAAAACGCAAACAACCCACGGCGTTCCACTTCGTACAACAGGTCCAGCGTGGCCATCGAATCTTCGTCCGTCTCGCCGGGACTGCCGATCATGAGGGTCATCACCGGGAACCAGTTATTGCGGTTCAGGATCGTGAGCCCGTTGATGACGACGCTCGGCCACTCGTCGATCGGGAACGGAACCGCTTTGCCGGCCATGATCGTCCTGGCCATCCGCACCGATCCTGTTTCGACGCCGATCAGCGGCGAAAGGACTCTCTTCTCCGGATGCGTGCTGAGGGCCGGAAGCCTGATCGGGCTCTTGTCGAGCAGCAGGGCGGACAGATTCTCGATCAGCAAAGGATCCACCACCGACGGGGCCATGGTGGCGTGGCTGAGCACGTGGTACCGGACGCCGGGAGTGCGGACGATGTCCCCATACAAGTCCAGCAGCGCCTCGCGGTTGGGGAAGTAAAAGGGAGTCCCGGTCTGCACCTGGCCCCAGATGAACATGTCCTCGGTGGCCAGCGAGATTTGTGTGTTCCCCTCGCGCACGTTGGCGCGCACCGCCTCCATCATTCTGTCTTTCGGAATGTCGATCTGGGGGTTCAGGTCGGGCAAACAAAACTGGCAGCGACGCCCGCAGCCGGTGGTCATCTCGACGACGCCGAAGGTTGTTCTCTTGGCCGGAGTGAGGATGCCGTCGCGTCCTTTGGGATGGCTGACTTCCACGAAACGCGGCAGAGGTTCTCCGCGGATCGCTTTGTGCACAATCTCCATCGTCTCGGGCGATTCGCCGCGGCCCTGAATGACGCAGTCCACGCTCAGATCGTCGTAGCTGTCGGTTTCCGTGATCTGCCATCCGCCGGAGCCGCCCACCAGCACCTTGAAACGCTCCCGGTACGGGCTGCTCCGGATGGCGTCAAAGAGTTGCCTCGCGTAGGCCGCGTTAATGGGCTCTCGTGAGGAGCCGAAGATGGATGCATACACGCCGGCGGCGAAGGTGACGCCGAGCGGATTGTGCGTCGACACGGCCACCACCCGCGTCCGCGGCCCGATAAACTTGTCCAAGTCGGCCGGATAACAGGCAACCATCTCCTCCGGCTGGAATTCCCGCAACAAGGCAGCCTCGAGCACACGGATTCCCGCGGGCATGCACCGCGCCGATCCGTCGGCGTTATGCTCGAGTTGCTTCCAGCGGGGATATTTCTGGGTAACGATGCCCTCGAGCCCTTTGGGGAGAGAGGCGAGCGCCATCTGGATGAAATACCCTGCATGATCGATGGTCTCGGTGAGCGGCGCTGTCAGCACAATCAGGCTTCCGCTATTAGAGGACATGGAACATAGCATACCGTACAGCGCCAGCCGGGGTGTGGATGCGGCAGGCAGGATCGCCGCAGGTTGAACAAAGCCATGACGCCATGCTCCAATAAGAGTTACACCTTCCCTTAGGAGCAACCATTTTGGATCAAGCTTGGCTCGCCCTGGAGGATGGGAGCGTCTTCGAGGGCCGGGGCTTTGGTGCGCCCGTCGAGCGCGGCGGCGAAGTCGTCTTCAACACCGCCATCACCGGGTATCAGGAGGTGTTCACGGATCCCTCCTATACAGGCCAAGTGGTCTGCCTCACCAATCCGCAGATCGGCAACTACGGAGCCAATCCCGACGATTGCGAATCCGGGCGTCCGTACATCGAAGGATTGATCGTGCGCGAGTTTTCCTCGATTGCCAGCAACTGGCGCAGCCGGGAGACGGCGAACGAGTTTCTGGCCCGCCACGGAATTCCGGTGATCGCGGAAGTGGACACGCGCAAGTTAGTGCGCAAGCTGCGCATCAGCGGGGTCATGCGCGGCATCATCGGTTCGGGCAACGCCGACCCTGCCGAGCTGGTGGCGCGCGCGCGCAAGCTCCCGTCGATGGCCGGGCTCGATCTGGCCACCAAAGTCACCACTGCGGAAAGCTACGAGTGGTCGCAGCCGGTTTCCCCCTGCTCTCCTTCCGAGCGCGTTGGCAAGCCGGCGCCGGCCGAGTTTCACGTTGTCGCCTGCGACTTCGGGATGAAACGCAACATCCTGCGCCGGCTCTCTCAAGCAGGATGCAGGGTCACCGTGACGCCGGCGGCGACGCCGGCCGATGACTTGCTTTCGCTCAAGCCCGACGGTGTGTTTCTCTCCAACGGGCCAGGCGATCCCGAGCCGCTCCAGTTCCAGGCAGCACAGGTTCGCAAGATGATCGGCGCAGTGCCCATCTTCGGCATTTGCCTCGGCCACCAGATTCTCGGCCTCGCCATGGGCGGCCGGACATTCAAGCTGAAATTCGGCCATCGCGGCGCCAACCACCCCGTACTCAACTACCTGACCAACAAAGTCGAGATCACTTCACAGAATCATGGCTTCGCCGTCGACGCCGGTTCGCTCAAAGACAGCGAAGTGCAGCTCACCCACATCAACTTGAACGACCATACGGTAGAGGGGCTCCGTCATCGGAGCCATCCGGTCTTCTGCGTGCAATACCACCCGGAAGCTTCGCCCGGTCCTCACGATTCCCATTATCTGTTCGACGATTTCGTCCACTTGATGCGGGAGCACAAAAGGTCTTAGCGGATGCCCAGAAGAAACGACATCCATCGCATTCTGATCGTGGGTTCAGGGCCGATCGTGATCGGCCAGGCGTGCGAGTTCGATTATTCGGGCACGCAGGCCTGCAAGGCGCTGAAGGCGGACGGCTACCAGGTGGTGCTCATCAATTCCAATCCGGCCACCATCATGACCGATCCGAACCTGGCGGACAAAACCTACGTCGAGCCGCTGAGCGTCGAGTTCGCCGAAGAAGTGATCCGCCGCGAGCGGCCCGACGCGCTGCTGTCCACCGTCGGCGGGCAGACCGGCTTGAATCTTTCGGTCGCCCTGGCCGAAGCAGGCATTCTCGATCGATACGGCGTCGAGCTGATTGGCGCCAAGATCGACGCCATCAAGAAGGCGGAAGACCGCCTGCTGTTCAAGGATGCGATGCGCAAGATCGGCCTGGACACGCCACAGTCGCAGCTTGTGAACAACCTCGAGGACGGCCTGGCGTTTGCCACCCGCATCGGCTACCCGCTGATCTTGCGGCCCAGCTTCACGCTGGGCGGCTCGGGAGGCGGCATCGGTTACAACCGCGAGGATCTGGCGGAGATCCTCGAGCGCGGTCTGGACCTTTCGCCGGTGCACGAGGTGCTCATCGAGCAAAGCGTGCTCGGCTGGAAGGAGTTCGAGCTCGAAGTGATGCGTGATCTGGCGGACAACGCGATCATCATCTGCTCGATCGAGAATTTCGACGCCATGGGCGTGCATACGGGCGACTCGATCACGGTGGCCCCCGCCCAGACGCTCACCGACCGCGAGTATCAGATGATGCGCGACGCCGCCCTCAATTGCCTCCGCGAGATCGGCGTGGACACGGGCGGCTCGAACGTGCAGTTCGCCATCGAGCCGCAGACCGGGCGGATGGTGATTGTCGAGATGAATCCGCGCGTGTCGCGCAGCTCCGCGCTGGCGTCCAAGGCTACCGGCTTCCCGATCGCGAAAATCGCCGCCAGGCTGGCTGTCGGCTACCGCCTCGATGAGATCAACAACGACATCACCCGAAAAACGCCCGCCTGCTTCGAGCCGACCATCGACTATGTCGTGGTGAAGATTCCGCGCTGGCAGTTCGAGAAATTCCCCGGCGCCGAGCCGGTGCTCGGGACGCAAATGAAATCGGTCGGCGAGGTGATGGCCATCGGCCGCACCTTCAAGCAGGCGCTCGGCAAAGGGGTTCGCAGCCTGGAAACAGGCAAAGCAGCTTCGGCGGAGGTGTACGAAGAGGCGCTCATCCCGAAGCGGCTGATTACGCCAAATCCCGACCGGCTCGGCTACATCCGCTTTGCCTTCGAAAAGGGTTACACGGCCGGGGAGATCTTTGAGATGACGGCCATCGACCCGTGGTTCCTGCGGCAGATCGCCGAGGTGGTCGATTTCGAGAAGGAGCTTGCCACCGGGAGCCTGGGGAGCGCGACTCGCGTCACGCTCGCCAAAGCCAAACGCGATGGCATCTCGGACTCGAGGCTGGCCCGCCTGTGGAATGCTTCTCCGCTCGAGGTGCGCAGCCGGCGAAAGGAACTGGGCGTGGCCGCCGTCTTCAACCGCGTCGATACCTGCGCCGCCGAATTTGAGAGCTTTACGCCGTATCTTTACTCGAGCTACGAATCGGAGTGCGAAGCGGAGCCTTCCGATCGCAGGAAAGTGATGATTCTCGGCAGCGGCCCCAACCGCATCGGGCAGGGCATCGAATTCGACTACTGCTGCTGTCATGCGTCGTTCGCGCTCCGCGATTTCGGCGTCGAGTCCATCATGGTGAATTGCAACCCCGAAACCGTTTCCACCGACTATGACACCAGCGACCGGCTGTACTTCGAGCCACTCACGCTCGAGGAGGTGCTGAACATTTACGACACCGAGAAACCCGACGGCGTGATCGTGCAGTTCGGCGGGCAGACGCCGCTGACGCTGGCGTTGCCGCTCAAGAGGGCGTCGGTTCCCATCATCGGCACGGACCCCGCCAACATTGATCTGGCCGAGGACCGCAAGCTGTTCGGCAAGCTGCTGGACGAGATGGGCATTCCATCGCCGCCCAACGGCGCCGCCACCAGCGAGCCGGGCGCACTCGAGGTGGCGCGCCGCCTCGGCTTCCCGGTGCTGGTGCGTCCCAGCTATGTGCTGGGCGGGCGCGCCATGGTGATCGCCTACGATGAGGAGACCGTGCGCAGCTATATGCGCGAAGCGGTCGTGTTTTCCCAGGACCGCCCGGTGCTGATCGACCGCTTCCTCGAGGACGCCACCGAAGTCGACGTCGATTGCCTCTCCGACGGGGAGGACGTGCTGATCGCCGGCATTATGGAGCACATCGAGGAGGCCGGTGTGCACTCCGGCGACAGCTCCTGCGTGCTGCCGCCCACTTCGCTTCCCAAGCAGGAGCTGGACACGATCCAGGAATACACGATCAGGCTGGCGCGTGCATTGCAGGTGGTCGGCTTGATGAACGTGCAATACGCCATCAAGGACGGCACTGTCTACGTGCTCGAAGTGAACCCGCGCGCATCCCGCACCGTGCCCTATGTCTCCAAAGCCACCGGCGTGCCGCTGCCGAAGGTCGCGGTGGGTTTGATGCTTGGCCGGCGGCTCAAGGATCTGGCCTATCTCACCGACGGAATGACCAGCGGTGTTCTGCCCGTGCCGCAGTACTTCGTGAAGTCTCCCGTGTTCCCCTTCAACAAGTTCCCCGGCGTGGACCCCGCGCTTGGTCCGGAGATGCGGTCGACCGGAGAGGTGATGGGTGTGGGAATCAACTTCGGCGAGGCGTTTGCCAAGGCTCAATTGAGCGCCGGCACGCCGCTGCCGGAATCCGGCTGCGTGTTTCTCAGCGTGAACCAGCGCCATAAGGCGGATGTCGTCGAGCTGGGCAGGAAATTCTCCGAACTCGGATTCCAATTGGCTGCCACCCGCGGCACTGCCTCCACTTTGCACGCAGCCGGCCTCAAGGCGCGGACCGTATTCAAGGTGAACGAAGGCCGGCCCAATGCGGTGGATCTGCTCAAGGGCGGGGCGCTGCAACTGGTGATCTACACCAGCACCGGCGGACACTCCTTCAGCGATGAGAAAGCCATCCGGCGAACCGCTTTGCTCTATCGAGTGCCCAGCATCACCACCATGAGCGGCGCCAAAGCGGCCGTCGAGGCGATAGCTTCCAAACGTCGCGATCCGATTCGTGTCTGGAGCTTGCAGGAGATCCACCAGCGACGCGAAAGCACAGTGTGAATCGGCCTGGAAGTGTAGCAGGCCTAACCAATTTCCTGTCAGCAGTTTGCCGCTGATTTCTCCGGTTGTGGCAGAATGCCGATAGACTGCGCCTGGGGCGCATCTTCTTGCTTGACACGCAGTACTAAAGTTGATATGGTTTAGGTTCCAATCGCTCTTTCGTAGATCTGTAGTGGGTTGGGTTTAGACCCTTCCCTCCTGGGGGATAGCCCAACTTTCGAACCATCAGCCCATGAAGCAACAATATTTCATTGTTGTGCTGGCCCACTCTCTGCACGGAAGACTCCGTCGCATTCATATCCCCCACCATGCGGTGTATGCGGTGCTGGCGCTGGCGCTTCTCGGATGCTTTTCCCTTTTCGGCATGGTTTCGAGCTATCTTCGCATGGTCTGGAAGGTAACCAACTACAACTCGTTACGGGCGGAAGTGGAATCGCTACGCGACCAGTATCAGAAGCTCGAGAAATCCGCCAACCAGACCAGCCAGCATCTTGCGAATCTCCAACTGTTCGCCAGCGAGATTTCCCTCGCCTATGGCATTAAACGAAAACTGGAAGGACCTGCCGATATCGTGAACGAAGGACGGCTGGTACCCACGCTGCATGAAACGCTGGCGGAATACGACTTCCTGAAGACCGCCCGCCTGACTCGCTACGGGCGAAACACCTCCCTGTGGGTGAATCTGCGGCCGGCGCTTTGGCCGGTGACAGGCCGGCTGTTGAGTTACTATGGGGCGCGGACGGATCCGTTCACAGGCACCGGCGCTTTCCACGCCGGCGTGGATATCGCCGCTCCCATGGGTACGCCTGTCCGGGCGACTGCCGACGGCACCGTCCGTTACGCCGGCTACCAGTCAGGCTATGGCCGGCTGCTGGTGGTCGAGCACCGGGGCGGAGTTCAAACCTGGTATGCGCACCTTTCGCGGTTCAGCGTCATCCCCGGTCAGGACGTGCGACTCGCGGAGGTGATCGCCTACTCCGGAGCAAGCGGGCGAGCCACCACGCCGCATCTTCATTATGAGGTGCGCGACCACGGCAACCCGATCAATCCCTACAAGTACCTGCAGAATGCGGCTTACGTGCAGGTCGCCCAGCGCAAGGACCTTCCGTTTTAAGAAACCCGCTCGCACAAAGAAAATTCGATATACTGTCCCCTTAACGTGAAAGGAGCCACTATGCGCTTTTGCTGTCCCATGGTGTGGCGGATCGCCGCCGTCACCGGTTTCACTATTCTGCTGACGTCGGCGTATTACCGCGTCGCTTCGGCCTCCGTGATGTCGGACACGGCGCGGGCCTATCTGGCGTCGCTGACGCTGGATCAGCGGTCCAAGGGCGCCTTCGACTTCAAGGATCAAGAACGGTTCTTCTGGCATTTTGTGCCGGACAACAACATCGTCCAGACACAAAAACGCGGCCGCAAAGGGCTGACGCTCCGCGAAATGACGCCGTCGCAAAAGCACCTGGCGCATGCGCTGCTCAACGCCGGCTTGAGCCAGCGCGGCTACATCAAAGCCACCTCGATCATGAGCCTCGAGGAAATCCTGAGAATCATGGAGAACGACAACGGCGAGCGGCGCAACCCGGAGAAATACTACTTCACAGTCTTCGGCGAGCCGTCGGAGAAGGGTGTGTGGGCGTACCGCGTCGAAGGGCACCACCTGAGTCTGCATTTCACTGTGATTGACGGCAAGGTGGTGAGTACGCCGCTGTTCATGGGCAGCAATCCGGCGGAAGTAAAGCAAGGACCGCGGCAGGGTCTGCGGGTGCTGGCGCGTGAAGAGGACCTCGGCCGCGACTTGCTGAAGTCGCTGACGACGGAGCAGAAGAAGGTCGCCATTGTCACCGCGGATGCCTATAAGGACATCCTCACGGGAGCCTCTCGCAAAGCGGCGTTGGCCGGCCAGCCTTCCGGGCTGCATGCTTCGAAGATGACCGCCAGGCAGCGCCAGTTGTTGCAGGCGCTGCTCGAGGAATACTGCTCGAACCTGCCGGATCAGGTGGCACAGTGGCGCCTCGATCAGGTGAAGAAGGCGGGGACGAATCTGCACTTCGCTTGGGCTGGCGGCGAAGAGCGCGGCCAAGGGCACTATTACCGCGTCCATGCACCGGCGTTTCTGGTCGAGTACGACAATACGCAGAACGACGCGAATCATATCCACTCGGTGTGGCGCGATATCGAGGGCGACTGGGGCGAGGATTTGCTCAAAGCCCATTACCAGGCGAGCCACAAGTAGCCGCACCGTGACTCTCCGGGCCACGTTGGAAAGGCTGAAGCGCGTCATCCCGGAAAAAGGTACGCCGCAGCGGCTGGTGTTCCTGGCCGGAGTGGCGTTCTTTTTCCTGGTCCTGCTGCCATTGAGTTTCTGGTACGTTACCTGGCACGGCTGGCCGTTGGACACCACCGAAGTCGAGCGCGCGCTGGCGGAGCCGTTGCAGCCGTCGAGTGCGCAGCAGATGCTGGTCGTGATCGGCGAAAAGCTGAGCCGCGGAGACCGCTCGCGACGCTGGTATCCGCGCATCATCGAGCTGTCGCAAAATCCGTCCGATGATCTGCGCCAGACGGTGGCTTGGGTGATGGGCAAGGATCCCTCGGCCGGGGAATTTCACCACGCCTTGCTGGAATTGCTGAAGGATCCTGTTCTCATGGTTCGACGGACTGCGGCTCTGAGCCTGGCGGGATTTCACGATGCGGCTGCCCGCCCGGAGCTGGAAGCAATGACAAGATCGCACACCGTAACTGCCCCCGTTCCAGGCCGTCTGGAATACCGCGTGCAGCCGAATGACTCTGCTGCGCCTGGTACGATCGTGGCCCGTATCGCCGAAATCGACGTGGCCGCCTCTGCCCCAGGCAAAGTGACCAGGCGCCTGGCGCAGGAAAATACGGAGGTGGCCAAAGGGCAGCCGATCGTCGAGATTGCGCCGGACGCCGATCAAGCCGCCCAGGCACAGCGGGCGTTGCGGCTGCTGAAGTGAATCTGGGCGCGTGGCAACGCCACGACGCGCCCTACTGCAATTCCGCCAGCGCCCGCTTCGCAATCCTGCTGTCCGGCTTCGCCCGCAAGAGCCGCTCCATCACTTCCTTCGCCCTTCCCCGATCTCCACGCTGGATATGACTCCGCGCCAGATTCAAGTACAGCGTCTCGTCCTCCCCCGCCTCCCGTATCCCCGCCTCAAAAGTCTCAATCGCCTTCTCCCACTCCCGGCGTTCGCCAAACAACACCCCAAGATTATTCCGCGCCCCAGCATGCTTTGGGTCGATCGCAATCGCCTTCTCGAACCAGTCGCGCGCCTCCTCCGTCCGACCCTGCCGCGCGAACATCAGCCCCAATCCATTGGCCGCCTCCGCATTCGGCTGCCGCTCCAGCGCATCGTTCCAATACACCAGGGCCGCGTCCGGCATCCGCTCCAGATAAAACGCCGCACCCAGCTTCAACAAGCTCCGCAGCGGCCACGTCACATACTGCCCCCCGAACGGCAAAGCCCGGTCCGAGCGCGTTGCCCCCACGGCGAAATCTGTCAACTCGCCGCGTTCGTTTGTATGAAACACCGTCCCCGCCGGAACCTCGACTCGCCAATCCCGCAGGTATCGCCCCAACACCGCACGCTCCCGCTCCCCACGCACAATCTCCGGATACCTCAGCGGCTCGATCAGCCGCACCGAAACCGCCTCCGGCGTGTTGTCGCCCTCCACCACTCCGCTTCGCATCACCATTCGCTTGCGGAAAGCCGTCCTTCCGGACACCCCTTTGCCCTCTTCCACGTCGTGCATGTGCCCCGCCGAAAGCCCACCCACTTTCTCCACCAATCCGGAAGGCCATCGAATCTCCGCCGACGCCGACGCCCGAAAATACAAGCTCTTCGTGTGTTGCGACAAGAATCCCGACCCCGCGCTCACCTGCTTCACCTGCCCCCCCACCTTCGCCACCGCCCCAATTGCATCCCGATTCGAATTCGTCCCCCGCAATCGCAGCCCGACCACTGGCTTCCCCGCGCCCCGCTCATTCCGCAACACGCGAACCTGCGGCCCCAGGCGGCTCTTCAGAATGACGTCCATGATGCCATCCCCGTCCACATCCACAAAGGAGAACGCCCGTGTATCGTCCGCAAACGCCGCCCCGCTCTCCGCCGACCGGTCCATGTACTTCCCGCGCTCGAACGCATGGAACACATTGGCCTGATGCCCACACCAGGAATCCCCCTCCCGGATGCGCTGGTTGATCGTGTTCCACCCCTCCTCGTACGCCCGCCCCTTCTGCGAAACCACCTTGTCCCAAAAAAACTCCTCCAGATCCGCCGGCCGGTTCCCGGTAATCATCCCCGCCGCGACGTAGATCTCGGGCTTGCCGTCCAGATCGAAATCGCACCCATCCGCGCTCCACGCCCAGCGCCCCATCTCCGCCTGCCCCGTTTCGGCGAATTTCCCGTTCCCCAGGTTGCGATACAGCGTGTTGCCCTTGCTGTGACGCCGGTACGCCTCCGCCGGCTCCAGTTTCCTCTCCCTCACAATCCGCTGCCCCGCTTCCGTGTACATGTTGGCGACATACAAATCAAACCGCCCGTCACCCTCAAAATCGAACCACGCCGCGCTCATCCCCGGCCCGATATCCTCCACTCCCGCAGCCGCCGCCACATCCCGGAACCGATCCCCATCCCACTTGTAGTAATTGTTCCGCCCGAAATCGTTCGCGACATACAACTCCGGCCGCCCATCCCCGTCCGAATCGCACCACGCAGCCGCAAAGCTGTACCGGTTGTTGTTCTCGTCCATCCCGCTCTCGCGGGTGACATCCACAAACACCCCGCCCTGGTTGCGGAACAAGAAATTCGGCGGGCCGTTCTGCGCATCGTGATACGGCGTCGGATACCGGTATTGATCCTCGCTCTGGTAGTAGATATAACTGCACAGATACAGATCCACCAGGCCATCGCCATCGTAGTCCGCCGCCGCCATCCCGGTGAACGAACCCTGCGGCGCGTGCGCAAATCGGAACGTATCCGGATCGAGAGAGAACGTCCCATCTCCCTTGTTGCGGAACAGCAGCGGTCCGGCGGAACCGAGCGCCACAAGATCCTGCAGCCCGCGGTTCCCGGTGTCCAGAAACAACGCCGACGACGTGTCGTCCAGGATCCCCACTCCGGCGTGTTCGGTCAGATCCACCGCCACGCCGTCCGCTCCGATCCGAAACAGCCGGTTCGGCAATCCTCCCGATTGGCAGACATAGATCTCGTCCCGCCCATCGTTGTCGATGTCCCCCACCGCGATCCCCTGGCTCCCATACACGTCCGTCCCGCACATCGCATCCAGCCGCGCCCGCCAGTACGGAATTCCCTTCGACAACTGGTCCCGAAACGCGGGCACACTTCCAAACACGTGCGACGTCACATCCGTGAACCACCTCCCCGGCGTCTGCGTCTCCGCCTGCGCCATCGCCCCCAGGAGCAGGCCCCGCCGGGTCATCTCGGAAGCTCGCACAGGCCGGGCCGGCCTCCATACCGGTGAGGAACCCGCCGGCTGCCGGTAGGCCCGGCCCGTTGTGCGGGCGTGTTCCTTAGAAGTGATCCGGCCTTTCACAACTGCATCCACTCCCGCACAGCCCCCGCCAGCTTAGCCGGACTCACTTTCTCCGGAAGCGTGAAATCCGGCGGCGCGAGCACCATCGCCTCATCCATTCCTTCGGCCGCGAACAGAAATACCGTGTTCCTCTGATACTCCGCGTACTTGCCGAACTCCTGCCAGATATACGGATAGAAGATCTCCAGATCCACATACGTCCCCAGCGTGTCCACCTGCGTTGGAATCGGATTTGTCTTCTCCTGATCCGAGAAGATCAACAGGGACGAGAACGGTTTCACTTTGTTCCGCACCCCGAAACCGGCCACCAGCATCGACGGCCGCGCCCGCCGCACCGTCTGCACCGCCGCCCACTCGACAAACGTGTTGTTGATCAACAGCGTCCCGTTTCCCGCCAGCAGCACCGCACGGGTGAATTCCGCCAGCACCGGGTCCGAGGCGGCCGCGCCCTCGCCCGGCAGAATCCTCATCTGTTTCAACCGCGCCCCCAGCTCCCTCGGCCCCCGGATCTGCTCCTTCTCCACCGTCGCCTGCACTTCGTTCATCAGCCGCTTCCGGTACGCCGCCAGCGCATCGTATCCCAGCGAAACCACACCCTTCGGCGCACTCAAGTCATCCCGGGCCTGGATCAACCACCGATCATAGGGAGCCGCTTCCCCCAGCCCCAGCAGCGGCGCCAGATGCTCCGCCGGATCGAGCGGCGTTTCCAACCCCACCCGCTTCCCGCTCAGCCGCTTCCACAACCGGTCCGGTCCCACCGGCAACTCCGCCGGCGAAATTACGGCCGCGAACCGAGGACGCCCCCGCTGCGCCGTCTCCCTATCCAACACGGGATCCAGCCGCGAAAAAATCTTTGCAATCTCCGCCCGCCACTCCGCATAGTGCGCATTGCGATTGAGAAAATCCACCTGATCCAGCGTGAAACTGCGCCGCGGCCAGTTGCGCTCATTCACGCCCATCTGCCTCTCGACCGCGCGCAACGTCTCAAACAACCCGCCAAACTCGGCCGCCTCCAGCCGGTCCAGCAGCGTGAACAGCCGCTCAAAGTACCGGTGCTCCGCCGGAAACAGCGTCTCCCAATCCTTGAGCTGCTCCAGGAAGAAGGTCGAAAACGTCGCCGGGATGCGCTCAAACAGCCCCTTCTCAATCAGTCCTTGCAGAATCGCCGAAATCATGATTCAGGCGATCTCCTTCAATGCCTTCCCCTCCGACGCCCACTTCACCCCAAGCAACTCCGCCACCGTCGCCGCCACATCGATGTGCGCCACTGGACGCTCCGTCTCCCCTTTTTCGGCTCCCGCCCCAAGCGCCAGCAGCCACATGTTCCGGCACGACGCATCCCCGGAACGGTGGTTCAGGAATCCGTTTGCCGTGTTCATGTCTCCATCGCGGCCCAGCTCAGGCAACACCAGCACCGTCGTCTTGTCCCGATATTTCGCGTTCTCCCGCACCTCGTTCCACAACATCCCCACCAGCCGGTCTGTTCGCGTGATCGCCTGTAAGTACAGCGAATACGCCCCCCAATGCGCGACGTCCATGTCCCAGAAGTTCACTAACAGGAGCCTGGGAGAAAACTCCCGCATCACCTCCCGGGCGATAAAAAATGTCAGCTCATCGCCGGATGCCGGAGCTTCCGGTCCATGAATATACTCGACCAGCGCATGCGTCAGCGTCTGCCGCACCCGCTGATCCAACTGCCGCCCCGCCTTGAAAATCGTCCAGCCGACACCCTCATACCCTTCCTGCAAGATCGACTCGAGCCGCCGCTGCACATTCTCCCGGTCCGCCACCCCCATCCCCGCCCGGCGGGCCACATCCTTCACAGCCTCAATCAGCAACTGCTTCGGCAGCACGACATTCGCGCCCGCTCCTGCCGCGCTCCCGATGCTCGCAAAACTCTTGTTCGTGCAAATCGCCCAGGCATCCATCGCCCCGGCCTTCCGCTCCTTGCGGAACGCCTCAAACACCGTCGTCGAGGCCGGCGGCTGAAAGCCGAAATCGTCCACCCGCTGCCAGTTCCCAGTCACAATCGATGCCGTCGAATTGAAATGCGACAGCACTCCCAGGTTCCGGCAATCGCGATAAAAATGCCCTTCCGCTTTTAACCTCGCCAGCCGCGGAATGTTCACCAATCCTTGAGGAGCGAACGTCTCGGCGTATCGCACTCCGCCCCCGAACGTCACGACAATGACTTTCCGGTCGCTCTCCTTCGGCTCGAACGCCCGCGTCGCCACACGGCTCGCCACCGTCAGTCCGGCCGCTCTCAGGAAGTCCCGTTTCGACAGCATCAGTATTCGATGATCTCGCCGCCCTTGATCCTGCGCCGCGCTTTCGGATCCAGCTTCCACCCCGGCTTTGCCGCATCCGGCGCCAGGTCCAGCGGCGTGTCATACCCCGGCAGAATCTCCCCCGTCGGCGAGTAATAGGGCCCGATGTCGCACGCCATCGATCCCTTCCCCTCCGCCACAAACGTGATCGAAGTGATCAGCTTGGCAGACTTGTACCCATACTTCGATGGATCCACCAATCGCAGCGGCGCACCATTCTTGTCCGGCAGCGGCTTGCCCGCCATCTCCAGCGCCAGCAACACCCGCGGATTCGCCATCTCCTCCAGCGACATGAACTCATACCACTTGTCCGCGCAATCGATCCGAATCGCCTTCGCCGTCTTAAGCGGCTTCACCAGATCCAACAGCGACTCGAACCGGAATCCGCCCCACGTCGTCCGCGCGCTCCAGCACTGCACGCACTTCATCCGCAAACTCCGCGTCATCCTTGGCAGCTCCCGCAGCCGCGCCAGCGAAAACAATTGCGGCTTCTCCACCAGCCCCTTGATCTCGAGCCGCCACTTCACCGGATCCACCGGCGGCACCGGGTTGTACCACATCGTCCGGAATCCCAAGTCATCCGGCACATCGGTCGGCAACAGCAGCTTCAGCTTCGTCTCGGCGCCAAACGCCGCCGCCACGCCCGACAACACAAACCCCCTGCGGTTCATTTCTTCCCGCTTCCAAACGAAAGATGCTTCGTCGCCGCTTGCCGCCCGTCCACTTCCGCCTTCTCTTCCGCCGTCAGCCTCTCATGCAGCGCGCGCTCCTGCTCCGCCTTCACCCGCTCCCCTGTCCGCGCGTACAGCCGCGTCAACCGGTAATGCGGCTCCGGATTCTTCGGCGCCAACTGCGCCGCCTTGCGAAAGCTCTCGATCGCCCCCGCATAGTCGCGCTGCCCTTCCAACACGTTCCCCAACTCGAAATGCGCCTCACCCATGCGCGGATTCAGTTGCGTCGCCCGCCGCAGCGATGCCGCATCCGCCTTCACCTTGCCCAGTGCATACTGCCCCAGCGAGCTCGACGGATTCCGCTTCGCATACCCGCGGAACAACTCCTCCACCTCGCCCTTCCGCTCATTCCAGTGTTCGCTCAACCGGCTCAAAAACGCCACCGGCTGCTCAGTGTCCGGCTCCAGCTTTCCCGCCTCGAGAAATGCCCCCACCGCCTCCGGAAACTTCCGCTGCCCGTAGTACGCCACCCCCAAGGACAACATCACCTGCGCGCTCTTCGGGAACCGCCCCTTGGCCGCCTCCAATACGATCGCCGCCTGCGGGAAATTCTGTGTCCGCAACAGCAGATTCCCCAGGTCGCTGTAATTCGATTCCACGTCCGGCTGCTTCAGGATCGCTTCCCGCAACCGAACCACTTCCCGCGCCGGATCGGAAACAGAAGCGGCGCCTCCCTGTCCGTACAACGCAACGAACAGGAAAGGCGCCGCTATCATAACGATCATTCCATCACGTCCTTGGTGGGGCGGCCAATCCTGGCCGTAGCCGCCTTTCAGGCGGCTAATTAAGCCCGCTGAAAGCGGGCTTGCGGGCTGAAAAAGCCCGCCCCACAAGTGTGGCGCCGCCAGGCGGCTAGAACATGAACCGCAGCGCGAACTGCACGTTGCGCGCCGACCCGGGCAGCGTCGCTGTCAACCGGCCGAAGCTGCTGCTGCCTTGCGTGTTCCCAACCCCGCTCACTGCAAAACGAGGCGTATTCGACAGGTTTAACCATTCGCTACGGAACTGGAGCCTGTATTTCTCCGAAAACCGGAAGTCCTTGAACAAGGAGAAATCAAGATTCCGGATCCCAGGTCCATAGCCCGTCTGCGGTCCGATATTACCGCCGGTCCCGACCGCCGGACTCTGAAACGCCGTGACGTCAAACCACTGGTCGGGTGTCCTTCCTGCCGCCGGCGCCGATAATGCCTTCTTGCCAGAAACCGCGTCCGGACGGCAAACGTTAAACGCCGCCACGCAGTTCTGCGAGCGGAACGTGAACGGCTGACCCGTCGAGAACGTTAGAATCCCGTTGGCCTGCCAGCCGCCGATCACCAAATCGGCCGCCTTGCTCACTCCGGTAGCGAACTTCTTCCCGTGTCCAAACGGCAGATCGTAAACAAAGTTGCTCACCCAGCGTTGCCGGATGTCCCAGGCCGCGTTCGAGTACTCGCAACCGAAACCGCAGGCGATATCATACACACCAAAGCCTGACGACCCGGAAAGCGTCGTGCCCGTGTTCGCGAACGTGTGACCCCACGTGTACGCCGAGGTGAACGTCATCCCCGCCGAGTAGCGCTTCTCAAACTTCGCCGCCAATCCCTGGTAATCGGATACGCCGAACGTCGAAGTCAGCGACAACCCGCCCCTCAGGAAGGGATACAGCCGGCGCGAGTTCACGTCCGCGCTCGGGTTCGAGCTGTTCACCGGAGTGTTCGGATCCCAGTTGATCAGTTGCCGCCGCCCGGCCGAGCCGATGTAGCTCACTTCCAAAGCCGAGTTTCCTCCCAGATCCTGCTGCACCGTGAAGTTCCACTTGTGCACCAGCGGATTGCGGAAGTCCTGCTGCACGCCGCGGAAGCTGATGTTCGCCGGCAGATTGAAAATGTTCAACGGCCAGCCATCGGAGAACCGCCCCAGGAACGGGTGCCTGGCATCAAAGTTGCTATTCAGGTTCAGATCCATGATCTGGTTGAACGGCACTCCTTCGCCGCGGTTCGGCGATCCACCCTGATTCTCCTCGCCGCCATAGAATATGCCGAACGCGGCGCGTATCACGGTTTTCGACCGCAACTGATAAGCGATGCCGATACGCGGTCCGAAGTTCGTCTTGTCCCAGGGGATCAGATACTTGCCGACGTTTCCACGATCCACCTTGATCGTCGGGAACGCCTGAGAAAAGTTCACTGGCAGCGGCGCATCCTGGTCCTTGCCCTTCGGAATCACCAGGGTCGCCGTCTCCGGCACATAGTTCGATTGCCGCGCGAAGCGCTCGCTAATCGGAGAGAACAGCTCATAACGCAACCCGAGGTTGATTGTCAGTTTGCTCGTCACCTTAAAGTCGTCCTGGATGTACCAGGCATGGGCCACCTTCTCCGAAGAAATGAAGTTCGTCGTGGTCAGTCGCGCGAAGCCAGGCTGCCCCAGCAAGAACGACGCCATTCCGTCTCCCGTCTGCCCAGGCGATTCCGGAATCGCCGTCCGGTTCTGCGGGAACTGGAAGTTGCCTCGCGGCGAAGGCACCTGGAAGAACGGGAACTTGATCGGCCGGTACTCG
>JACQDF010000006.1 GCA_016201205.1 Acidobacteriota bacterium | reverse complement strand
CCGCAGGGGAACACCTTGACGATATCGGCGCCCTGCTCCCAGGCCGTCAGAATCTCGGTCGGCGTCAGCGCACCCGGCATGATGGGCACCCCGTAGCGTTTGGCCATCTCGATCGTCTCGAGACGCAAGCTCGGGGTCACGATGAACTGCGCGCCCGCCAGCATGCAGATCCGGCAGGTTTCCGGATCCAGCACCGTGCCCGCTCCGAGCGTCATTTTGCCGCCGAGCCTGGCCACCACCTTCTCGAGCGCCTGGACCGCCCCCGGGACCGTCATGGTGATCTCCGCCGCCCGGATGCCGCCGGCATAGATCGCGTCCACGGCGGCGATCGCATCCTCAGCCGACGCCGCGCGCACGATCGGCACGATGCCGATATCGGCAATCGACGAAAGGACCTTCTGTTTGTCCATACTTTCGGGAAACCGCTACCAGTCGACGACGCTGCCGTCGTCGGCATCGTAGGATTCCTGATTCCGCCAGTCGTGCCCGATCTTGTCCGCCATTGCGTTCTCATCCAGCTCAATGCCGAGTCCTGGTCCGGCCGGCAAATCGAGATACCCCTCGCGCACCTTGAACGGCTGCCTGATGTAGCCCTCGCCGAGCGAAACCTGCTCCTGGATGAGGAAATTCGGAATCGATGCCGCGATCTGGACCCCGGCTGCCAGCGAAATCGGCCCCAGCGGATTGTGCGGCGCAATCGACGCATAATAGGCTTCGGCCATGCCCGCGATGATCCGCACCTCGGTGATCCCGCCCGCGTGGCAGAGGTCCGGCTGAAGAATGGCCGCCGCTTTCTTTTCCAGCACCTCGCGGAAGCCCCATTTTGTGAACACGCGTTCGCCGGTGGCGATCGGCAGGTGCGTGCCTCGGGCGATCTCGGCCATGATGTCGTGGTTCTGCGCCTGGCACGGCTCCTCGATAAACATGGGATTGTGCGGCTCGAGCGCCTTGATCAGTATCTTGGCGTAGGCGGGGCTGATGGCGCCGTGGAAATCGATGCCGATATCGCAATCCGGCCCGGCCGCCTTGCGCAATTCGGCGAATTTCTCCGCCGCATAGGCAGCTTCCGCCGGTGACTCGACGTAACGCGCCGGCCGCCGCTTGGCCGGCCCGGTCTTGAACGCCGTGAACCCGCGCTTCTTGTCCTCGAGGATCGCCTCCGGCGTCCGCGCATGCGAATACACGCGGACGCGGTTGCGTGTCGGCCCGCCCAGCATTTCGTACACCGGCACGCCGAGCGCTTTGCCTTTGATGTCCCACAGCGCCTGGTCGATTCCGCTCAGCGCGCTGGTCAGAATCGGCCCGCCGCGGTAAAACGCATGCCGGTAGATCGCCTGCCAGTGATGCGCCACCGCCCGCGGATCTTTGCCGATCAGATACGGCTCAACTTCTTTCACCGCCGTCGCGCAGGTGAGCGCGCGGCCTTCGGTGACCGGCTCGCCCAATCCCACGATGCCCGCGTTGGTGTGGATCTTGAGAAAGAGCCAGCGCGGCTTCACCAGGAATGTCTCGAGCCTGGTGATTCTCAGCTTATCCTTCGGCGAGACGGGCGCGTTTCTGGATGCACCCTGTTGCGCCGCGGCCTCGGCCGACACCGTCAACCCGACGCTCGAAAAGACGGACTGCAAGATCTGGCGGCGATTCATTGCGCCCTCCCGGTCAGACTTTTTTCGGCACCACGAACCCTTCGCGATAGCTCCGCGTGAACATCGCGTTGGCTTCTTTGTCTCCCGCCACCGAGTAGCTGGACGCATCGAAATGCAGCGTGCGTCCCAGCCGGTAGCTGATATTAGCCAGGTGCACCAGCGTGCACGAGATGGCGCCGTCTTCGATCTCCGCGTTGAGATCCTCCCGCCGCCCGCTGCGCAGAGCATCGATGAAGTTCTGCCAGTTGTTGCCTGGCGCGATCCGCTCCGGCCCCGGCTCCGCCTTCCTCCCCAGGAACGTCTTGTAGCGGTCGTAGCCGTCAATGGCCAGGTAGCCCTTCGAGCCATAGAAGATGTTGCCCACCGTGTTTCCGCCGCCGAACGTGCCCTTCTCGCCGATCCCGGCTTCGTGATGGCTCATCCAGTGGCGCACCTCGAACACCATCATCTTCTTCTTGCCGCCACCGTTGAACTCGTACGTCGCCGTCAGCGTGTTCGGCGTTTCCTGATCGTCGTCGAACATGAAGTGCCCGCCGATCGCGCTCACCTTGGCCGGATAGGTCACGCCCAGACCCCAGCGGCAGATGTCCACTTCGTGGATGCCCTGGTTGCCGAGATCCCCATTGCCGTAATCCCAGAACCAATGCCAGTTGTAGTGAAACCGGTTCTGGGTGAACTCGCGCTTCGGCGCAGGCCCAAGCCACAAGTCGTAAGCGACGCCCGCCGGCACGGCCTCCACCGGCTTGCGCCCGATTGTGTCGCGCCACTTGAAACACAGCCCGCGCGCCATGTAGACATCGCCGATCAGCCCGTCGCGCATGTGCTGGATCGCTTCCTTCACAGCCACACCGGAGCGGCTGTTGGCGCCGTGTTGCACCAGCTTGTTGTACTTGCGCGCCGCCGCCACGATCTGCCTGGACTCGAACATGTTGTGCGCGCACGGCTTCTCGACGTAGACATGCTTGCCGGCCTGCATCGCCCAGATCGCCTGCAGCGTGTGGTTATGATTCGGCGTGGCGATCGAAACCGCGTCGATGTCTTTCGCCTCGAGCAGTTTTCGGAAATCGGTGAACGTCTGCGGCTTCTTCTTGCCGGCCTTGTCCAGATCCTTGAGCCTGCGGTCGAGGACCGATTCGTCAATATCGCACAACGCCGCAATTTCGACGTTCTGCATTCTCGAGTATTGCCCGATGTGCGCGCCGCCCTGGCCGCGAATGCCAGCAACAGCGACGCGAATCGTATCATTTGCGCTCGGCATGGCCTTCAGGGCTTTGGATGCCAGAGTCGCGGAACCAAGTAAGAAATAACGTCTTTCCATGGGAGACTCTCTTTAGAGTATAAGGCTGCCGCCAGGGTTTTGTGGTTACTTGAATCACAGCGTGATGTCGAACTTGCCATCAGGCCTTTTCACCGGGTAAACGACGCGGGGCGCCGGCGCTCGGGTTCGTTTGTTCATTTTTCTTGCTTGGGTCACGCGAGGCTTTGACAGGCCGCACGATCCTCCTCCAGCCCGAGACTACCATGCGCGGTCAGGCTTGAAGGTGGCGCGCAAGCACGTTTGTTGAAGACAGGGGAGATATTTCCAGGATTCGGAAGGCATTGTTCTGTTTTCAGAAAAAACTGCGATTCTTCTTGATGCCGTTCCCGCCCAGGGGTTGCCATGCGATACCTCCGTCAACTGGCGTCAACCAGTTTCCGGGCGCAGTCGCTTGGCCACAGCGAGGGATCGGGCTACCGGCGAAAAACATCGGCCTGGAAGGACCCAATGGCCGCATGGAAGCGTGCCTTGGTATTATTGTCAGTAGACACCTGCGAGGCGGGAGCCCATGGATTACAGCAAGATCATCACCATTGAGCCGGGCAAGATGGGCGGCAAGCCGTGCATCCGCGGGATGCGAATGACCGTCTACGACGTGCTCGACTATCTGGCGTCGGGCATGACTGAGGACGAGATCCTGCATGACTTCCCCGACCTCACGCGCGACGACATCCGTGCCTGTCTTGCCTTTGCCGCGGATCGTGAACGGCGGCTGGCAAGCATACCTGCGTGAAGCTTCTGTTTGACCAGAACCTCTCGCCGTGGCTCTGCCGCACCCTTTCCGACCTGTTTCCGAACTCGGTTCACGTACGCGAGGCCGGGTTGCGGGAGGCCGACGACGCCATCATCTGGGACTACGCCGCCCGGCACGGGTTCGCCATCGTGACGAAAGATGCGGACTTCCGGCAGAGGAGTTTCCTTCTGGGCCACCCTCCCAAAATCGTATGGCTGCGGCTCGGCAACTGCTCGACAAAGGCTATCGATGCACTGCTGCGAAGCCGGGCTGCCGAGATCGAAGAGTTCCTCGCCGATGAGCAGAAGTCATTCTTGGGTCTTTCCTGAAGGCCCGGCGGCCTGATGACAATCAAGCCCCCTTGCAGGTCTTGCACATCCGGGCTCGTCGTAAACCGATGTCATCCGCGATCCGAAGCCGTGAGGGCATTATGAGGGTGACTTTCTCGTTGGTTTGTGTGCTGTTCAGCCTGACAGCAGCACTGTCACAGGAGCGTTTCGGCCACGAAGATTTCTCTGGCGAGCTTCGTGGGTTTACGAAATCCGGCACCGAGCACATCATCGACCGCTGGCCCGAGGTCATCACGGTGTCGAGCGTGAGCGGAGGGATCCGCAGCGACGAATGACGAGCCACTGGCGAATGCGCTTCTTGAGGTCAGGGGCCCCGGGGATTCCGAACGAGTTGTGGGCACCAAGACGAACCGCGACGGTGCATTCCGACTGAAGAGAATCCGATCCGGCGACTACGTCTTCAAGGTGACCCTGAACGGCTTCCAGTCGGTTGTGGGCCGCCTTCGCGTCGTACCCGGAGCCAAAGCTGGGGGTACGGGTATCTTTCCATGGGAGACTCTCTTTAGAGTATAAGGCTGCCGCCGGGGCCTTTGTGGTTACTTGAATCACAGCGTGACTTTCTTCAGGTTGTCGCCCAGGACCCGGTCCACCAGCAGCGAGAACGGGTCGATGCCCGCCTTCTCCGGCAATTCGCCCACCGTGAACGTGTAGGTGTTCCTGGGAGCGGTGATCTTCACCTGCTGGCGATAGAGCGTCGCCCCATACCTCTTGCCCCTGGCGGGCCTGGCAAACGCGCCGATCTCGATCCAGTCATTCAGAGCCACTTCCTTTTCCGCGCCCTTCTCGTCCGCCTTGAACTTCTTGCTCTCCACTTCCATGGTGATGTCGAACCTGCCATCAGGCCTTTTCCTGGCTTGTGCCGACAGCGTGCGTTTGCTGAACAAGGTGATCTCCTCGAACAGATCCCGGATCAGGTACTGAAGCTCGGGCGGCGTCACTTCGCTCAGCGCATCCACCAAATGGTGCGAGGTCGGATACGGCGGCTGCGTATAGGCGAACTGTCCGATCAGTTTGCGCAACGCGCGGTTGATGGCCTCTTCCCCGATCATCTCTTTCAGGATTTCCGAGAGCAGGTTGTAGAAGCGGTTTCGTTCGCCCGGATCGAGCCCCGCGGTAGGCTCATCGACAATCAGCAACTGCGGGTTTCCCAGCAGCGCCTGTGCGATGCCCCAGCGCTGACGCATGCCGCCGGAAAAGGACATCAGCGCTTTCTTGCGGTGCTCATAAAGGTTCGCCCGGTGCAGGATCGCTTCCACCACTTCCTTTCTCTGCCGCTTGTCCGCCATCCCTTTGAGCAGCGCCAGGTGATCGAGCATATCTTGGGCGGAGATTCTCGGATACACGCCGAAGTCCTGCGGAAGGTAGCCGAGGATGCGCCGCACGTCTTCCTTCTGGCGCAGCACGTCGATCTCGCCCAGGAGGGCTTCCCCGCTGTCGGCCTCTTGGAGCGTGGCGATGATGCGCATCAGCGTCGACTTGCCCGCGCCGTTCGGCCCAAGCAACCCGAACATGCCGCGCGGGATGTCGAGAGAAACGTCCCGCAGCGCCCTGACGCCGTTGGGATACGTCTTGGAGAGATTCCTGATGGTGAGTTCCATGGCCACCCTTTGCGGAATCGAACGACCGTCGATTGTAGCAGCCAGCGGCGGCCTACAGCAGGTGGAAGTGGACCTCGACCAGGGCGGGCGCGCGCACCGGACGGCCGTTGCGCAAGGCGGGCCGGAAACGCCATCTCTCGACCGCCTCGATCGCCTTTCCCTCCATCCCCAGACCGGGTGTCGAGCGTACGCGGATGTTCTCGACCAGCCCGCGCTCGTTGATCTCGACAAGCAACACGACGGTTCCTTGCAAACGCGCCTTGCGGGCGTCTTCCGGGTAATCGGGCTCAGTGCTGTAGACGAGGACAGGATTGACGAAGGATCCGGCCTGGCCGGCGCCCGTCGTGCCGCCGTCATGACGCGGCCCGAGATGATCGCCCACACCGCCTCCCTTTCCATTGCCGATGCCTCTGTCTCCCCCACCTCCATCGGAAGGCGGCCCGATCCGGCCGTTCGGATCGCCCAACTCCGAGACCGGGACCCGGAGCGCTGAAGGGTCCTGCGGACCCAGGATGGCAGGCTCCACCGGCAGCGTGGGCATCGTTTCCGGCGGCTTGGCCGTCGGAGGCACAAACTGCCGCGACGCCGTTCGAGGCAGTTTGCCGCGCGCGGCGGGCGCTCCCCGATGCCCGCCGCCACCGCCGGAGGCAGACGCTTCCTTCAAATGCCAGGTGAGCTTCGTGGTCGTCCACCGAACGTCCGGCTGCTTGCGATTGCGCGGCATCTGCTCGACGGCCGAAAGATGGATCAGCGCGAAGATCACTCCCGCATGCAGCAACAGCGAGGCAACTTGCGAATAGTGAAGCCGAAACACGCCGCCAGCAGGGCACGTTGTGTGCCACCGCATCGGCCGCGTATTTCCAAGCGCTTGACCAGCGTGTGGTGTGCATTCTCCGCCACACTTGTGGACGCGGGCGCTCGGGTTCGTTTTGCAATTTTTCAATAGGTCGGAGATCGTGGGGGCGGGGGTCAAATGGCAGAAAAAGCAGGCCGCCGGGCCGGCTCCGGGTGGAGCATTCTTGGGTTCGTTTGTTCATTTTTTGTTGCTTGGGTCACGCGAGGCTTTGACAGGCCGCACGATCCTCCTCCGGCCCGAGACTACCATGCGGGGT
>JACQDF010000340.1 GCA_016201205.1 Acidobacteriota bacterium | reverse complement strand
TCGCCAGGCATCAATAGCTGAGGATCCTGCGAACCGACGCAGGAACGGAGGAGGAAGGGTTCGCTTCGTGGGTCATCTGATCCCCATGTCTCGGCCCGAAATTGTGCAGACGCCCAGTGGACCGGCTGTATCCCACTCCAATGATTTCACCCTCGTCACCGCGTCCAAGCCGGCCGCAGCGGGGGAAATCTTATCTCTCTTTGCAACCGGAGTTGGACCGACGCGTCCGGGTGTTGACCCCGGCAAGGCGTTTCCGGCAAGTCCTCTGGCTGTGGTGAGTTCGCCTGTGGACGTAACGGTCAATGGGAAACCGGCCGAGGTGCTAGCGGCTGTCGGTTTCCCCGGTGCGGTGGACGGATATCAGGTGAATTTTCGGGTTCCTGAAGATACCGTAAGAGGAGTGGCGACGGTTCAGGTGACCGCAGCCTGGACCGCTGGGCCAGAGGTGAAAATCACGGTTCAGTAATACAGCCGGGTCGGTACCCATTCCGTCCGGAGGACGTTGCCGCCGAAGAGGATCGACAACCGGTCGCTGACAAGTTTGCAGCCACGGTTGGTGACGACCGGCGGAAGGCTGATCAAGCACGCGCGGTACTACTGGCTGCTGCTGGCGGAGAGCCCTCTGACGAGGCGTTTCCTCCGCTATAGAAGCCGGTGCGGTCCTTGACGATTCCCAACAGCGACGGCAGCAGGAAACCGCCGATGCCACCGGCCGCTCCGACAATACCAGTTAGAATGCCGACCGACTGCGGAAATCTTTGCGGGACCATCTGGAACACCGCGCCATTTCCCATGCCGAGCATCGCCATGACGGCGATGAGCAGGCTTAACGCCACATGCACCGCGGGCAGCCATCCTACCGCGCCGAGGCAGAGGCTCGCGCCGGCCAGCAACACGAGAAGCAGACGGAAGCCGCCGCCATCCGGGGCTCGACCAGGGTCGAGCCGTTCGCCTGGGGAACGCCGCGTGTCATGCGCTGGACATCGTGCGCCGCGCCGGCCAGGCGGCCGTCTGCGCGGCCGCGGTTGACGTTCCGTAAATTAACCACTGCCGCCGCGGACTTGTGGTACTTGGTACAGTGGTACATTAGCAAACATCTCGTGTCAGGGGGAGCCAACGGTGTGGGCTCAACTTGTGGATCTTGGCGTGGCAAGCCGGACACAGGGTAATGAGCGCTTCTTCTGCAGCCGGTTGCTGGCGGTGGTAAACGATCGGGGAGGCAGCCTGGTAGTTAACTAAGTTGTTGCAAAACTTCACACTTGTAAACCGCCGCCCGGGAGTAGGCTGGTAGCTGTCCCAGCGTTGGAGTTTAAGGAGACCATAATGAGATCTAGCAAACATCTTGGCTGCCTGGCCGCCCTGTTCGCGGCCGCGCTGGTTTCGAATCCCGCGTATTCGGCTACCAATTTCGTTCAGAAGAACCTGGTTGCGGATGTGGCGGGAGTAGCCGACAACACGGATCCCAACCTGCTAGGAACCTGGGGAATCTCCACTTCCCCGGCAAGCCCTTTCTGGGTTTCCAATGCCACAAACGGTACCAGCACCCTGTACAACACCGCGGGAGTCCCGAATGCGCTGGTGGTCACGGTGCCTCCTTCAGCGTCCAACCCTGGCCGCTCGGGCTCGCCGACAGGCCAGGTCTGGAATGGCACCGGCGCCTTTGAGGTCGCTCCCGGTAGGGTGCCGAGTTTCATCTTCGCCACGCTCGACGGCACCATTTCCGGCTTTAGTGGGGCCGTGGGAACGACCGCTGTTATCAAGGTGGACAATGGGGCCAGGGGCGCCGCCTACTTTGGACTCGCCATCGGCGTCAGCAGTGCCGGCCCGGCCCTCTACGCCGCCAACTTCGCCAGTGGAAAAATTGACGTTTTTGACCGCAACTACGCCCCATTGACCCTGCCCGGCGGCTTCCGAGATCTGGATCTCGCCCCCGGATACTCGCCGTCCAACATCCAGCGTTTCGGCCGGTTGCTCTACGTGACCTACAATCTGCCTGACGGACGCGGCGGATTCGTCTATGGTCCCGCCACCGGCCTCATCAACTTGTTCGACCTCGATGGCAACCTAGTCCAGCGCCTTGTTCCCATCAGCGGGCACTTGAATACGCCCTGGGGCGTGGCGCTGGCAGGCCCGAACTTCGGCATCTTCAGCTACGCGCTGCTGGTCGGCAACTTTGGCGACGGCACCATCAGTGCTTACGACTCGGTTACCGGCAATTACCTGGGCAGCATGGAGGACGGCAAGGGCAGCAAAATAGCGATCGACGGACTCTGGGGTCTGCAGTTCGGAAATGGCGGCAACGGCGGCGAACCCAGAACGTTGTATTTCGCGGCAGCCCCCGTCGGCGGCCAGCATGGTTTGTTCGGCGCGCTGACGCCGGCGGCGGACTCGAACACTCCCTAAGAATACTTTCGCAAGGCGATCACGGGATCGATCCTTGACGCTCGCTGCGCCGGAATTGTGAGGTTAGGATTCCTGCTCGACGGGTGTCCGTGCGCGAATGGGGACCTGCGCGCGATCAAGTTCCGGCAGGAAAACATCTCGGCCCACTCCGTCAGCGCAACCAGAGTTCAAAACAGCTCCCGTTCGTTGGGAGGCGGAAACGTCAGTTCAGGTCGGAATGCCCGCCCCGCCGCTGGGGTCGGAGCCGACGAGGGTCAGGGCGACGGGTGGCACGTACTTTCAGCCATACCGCCGCCTGCGGCTTGGGTCAGCGTTCCAGATAACTGACCGGTCCGTCACGTCACTGGGCGATTGTCGCTTTTGACCAAGTTGTCGGGTACCCCCCCTTAAAAAGGAGTCCAACCCGACAACTTGGGGCTGGGCCAGACGATGGCCCAGTGGGCGTGCCTCGTAAGGCTTGTAACTACTTGTTGTACCGTAATTTACGAGACCAGCCTGCCCTATGTGTCAAGCGTCTGAGAGCACCCAACCCCAGCGGTTTTGGCCGTCCCGCATCAAAATGACAAGAAGTACACAAAAAAATGCCACACGATGGCCCCGGTGGGCGCGCCTTGTGCGGCTTGTAACTATATGTTGTGCCGTCACTTACGAGACCAGCCCACCCCTCTGTGG
>JACQDF010000351.1 GCA_016201205.1 Acidobacteriota bacterium | reverse complement strand
TCAGAGCCACTCAGACAGAATCGCTGCTGTCTGGACAGCCACAGGGGGCGAGGACTGCAAGAAGGCGCTCATGGGAGCCGGTATCAAGAAGGATGCTGCGACGGAAATCTGCTCCACCGACAACCCGGAACGATCAAAAAATGCTGGCGCCGCTCAAGCCGAAAGTAAGAGTCAGCCTCCCGCGCCTGTTCGAACCGACGACAGGCCATCGCCAAGCCCGCGTGAGGGTCAACAGCCTCTTACCAACGAAACGATCACGAAAATGATCCGTGCCGGCCTTGCGGAGGCCATTGTTCTCGGCATGATTGACACGCATCCCGGAACATACACAATCACAACCCGACGATTTGATCTCGCTCAAGAGCGCCGGTGTTTCGGATCGAATCATAGCGGCAGTGGTGAGCAAGGTCAAAGCTGCACCTGCGGCACCCCCCGTGCCGGAAGCAGCCAAAGCTTCACCGTCGGCCATAGCAAAGCCGCAGATGGTTCTACACGACGGTACTCCGGTGAGGTTGCGCCTGGCCCGTAACCTCTCTTCGGCTGATGCAAAGGTGGGAGAATCTGTGGACTTTGAAGTACTTGAAGATATTAAGATCGATAACGCGCTTGTGATTGGACGAGGAAGCAGTGCCATTGCCACTGTCACAGAGGCGCAAGCAAAGCGGCGCATGGGAAGGGGTGGCAAACTTGATGTCAACATCGATTACGTTCGCCTGTCCACCGGAGAAAAAGTGGCTCTAAGAGCTGTGAAAGAAACCAAAGGAGGAGGCCACCAAGGGGCCATGACTGGAGCTATCGTGGCGACTGCAATCGTGTTCTTTCCGGCGGCTCCCTTATTTCTATTCATCCATGGCAAAGACGTTGTGATTCCCAAGGGGACAGAGATCACAGCTTACGTGAATGGAGAAATCGTGTTAGACCGTGCACAGTTCAAGACGAACTGAAGTGCCGTTTGGAAGGTCGGTTTTGGTTCTCTCTTGGATGAGATGTCGAACTATGGCGGAGAACCTGTCAGAGTTGATTCTTTGGTAGTGGAGGTTGACAGCGCCGGCGGCTGCGATAAACTCTCTTCCCGACTCGCGCTTCGCTAGGGCGCCGGGAGCCGCTCCCGAAGACGCGGAAAGAGCCGCAGGGCGTTCTCTCGAAGGATGCGCCGCCCGATCTTGAGCGCGTCTTCTTCCCGCAATTCGCCGGCAGCAACCTTTTTCGGCCAGCGCCTCCGCCAGGCAGCGGCGGAGGGTCTTGCTGGTTCCGTAAATGCCTTCCGCGGTCGTGGTGTCGCCGCCCCACAGAAGGCGGTCCGATGGAACCACCTCCAGCCACTCCTTATAGGCGCGCTTGGCCATCGTGTAGCTGATCGTGGGCAGCCAGTTGGAGTCAATCCAGACGTTGCGATGCCGCATGGCAACCGCTCCTGTTTCCCCGATTTCGCTGACGGCCCCCACCTCGAGAACGAAGTCAAGCTGAGTGGACTCGTTGACATCGAGCTTGATGCCGGAACGAGTGACGGTTTTGAATGCCGCACTCTGGACCGTGATCCCGTAGATGGCGGGCTCCAGCAACTGGACTGAGTAGTAGCCGAATTCGTTCGAGGCGGTCGTTCTTGCCGTGCCGCGCTGGGTGCTCCTCACGGTGATGGATGCGCCAGGCACGACAGCGCCGGTTGCGTCGGTGATGCGGCCACTGATCTGGCCGGCTGTCTGAGCGCCGGACGGCGGCGTCCAGAGGGCCAGGCCGATTATGACTGTCAGCCAGAATAAAACCCGTGGCATGGTTGTAGTGTAATCCACACGAGCGTGCTTGATCAGCCGGCATCCCAGCACATCCCCTGACCGCGCAAACGCCGCGCCTAGCGGACGTGTCGAGGGGGCGGCTCGAACTCCTCGTCCTCAATTTCCGCAATCTCTTCCGCCGTGAGGGCGTGCACAGGCGGGGCAAACCATCGTTGGGCGATGATGGTCGGGATGATGGCCGATCCAATCACAGCTCCGATGAGAATCGTGAATTGCTGCCGGTCGATGATGCCGGTGTTCAAACCGTAGAGTGATGAAATCGTTCCAAACGTGAGCCCGGTACTCATCAGAAGCGTGGTGAAGACTGCGTGCGGCCTGACGTAGCGAAAGGCAGCCGGCAGGACGCCGGCGAACTTGGTCGCGATCTTGACCAGCAGGAATGCGAGGAGCAGCCAGCCGCCGGCAGCCAGTTGCCTCACCTCGACGTTGAGGCCGCCCTTTAAGAAGAAGATCGGCGTCAGGAACGCGAATGAGACGATACGGAAGCGACGCTGCGCTTCCGGGTGCCGCTTGAACACGCCGGCGACCGCGAGCCCCAACAGGAAGGCAGGCAGCACTGCGTGTGATCCAGCAAGATCCGCCACCCACAGCAGGACGAAGAGCGCCAGGAACGCACCCTTGATTTCCGGTTCGATGATGCGCCCGCCGTAACGCGCAAAGAAAGGGCGCTGGAGGGCGACCATGGTGAAGATAACGAGAGCCGAGACGATGAGGAAGAGTCCGAGGTATGGGCCCGGCTGTGCAAAGAGCACCGAAAGCCCGAGAGCGGTTCCGAGATCGGTGACGAACGTCGCAGCCATGAGAGTCTTACCAAGCTTGCTCGCCGCGAGACCCGTTTCCACCAGGACGGCGTACACAACCGCAAGCGATGTCGTCGACAGGGCGAGGCCGGCAATCAGGGCCTGACGAAGGTCCCAGCCCGCGACATATCTCGCGAACAGCGAGACACTGACAAACGGCAACAGGAAGGAGAGGCCCCCGATGAGTAGTGCCGGCTTCCACTCACGTCGAAGGAGCTTCTGGTCGACCTCTGCACCTGCCAGGAATGTGAGGACGATGCCGGCGAAGCTTCCGAGGAAATCGATCCATGGCGTCGGCCGCAGACCGAAGAGATTTCCTCCGATAACGCCAAGACCGATCTCGACAATGGCGACGGAGACGCCGAATTCGACGGCGACGATCGAAGCAATCAGGATAAGGGCGGCGAGAATCATCGCCGTCGTCAGATCAGTCATGAAACTCCTCTCGCAAGGTGCGATAGCGCCGGGCGCACGGGCGTCAACAGGCAGGACACCAAGCAACAACTTTTTCGATGGGCTGACGCGCGGCCTACGAAGCAGTTCAACCCGTAGGAGTCATTGGCCACGCAACAGGTGACGGTTAAAGGCGGACTCCACCACCTACATACTCATTCTTGCGCCAACACGCGGCCGGGTCAACATAAGTTAAAATCGACATGGAGGAATGGCCGAGCGGTCGAAGGCGGCGGTCTTGAAAACCGCAAGTGGGGAAACTCACTCGGGGGTTCGAATCCCCCTTCCTCCGCCAGGGAGCGGCCCTGTCGAATCAGACAATTATAGAATTGAGTCTGCAAGACGTCTACGGTTCTCGATCGGAACACGAGATCACTGCCAGTGTCTCCAAGGCGCAGGGGGGCGGTACAATAGACAAGAGTTTCTGATATGGGTTCGCAACTTCTCAGTCCAAACTCCGAGGCGGCGCTTTGGGCCCGACTGATGCAGGCGCAAAAGGATGAACTGTCTTCCGAAGCCGCTGAGTTCTTGCTGGCGATTGATTTTGGAGAAGGCGATCGGAGCAGAATGCAGCAACTGGCCGAACGGTCGCAGGCTGGAACTTTGACGGCTAAAGAACAGACGGAATTCGACAGCTACCTGCATGTTGGGAACTTGCTGGCCGTCATGCAATCCAAAGCCCGGCTTGCCCTTAAGAGGAAGCCACACAAACGCCCACGTTCGTGACGGAACGGGCTCATCAGACAAGCCTACGGCTCCCACTCGAAATACGAGCCATAGCCGCCGCCAAGATTGCGCGCCATCCACAGCCGGTACTCGCGGCTGGCGGTGCGCGTGATCTCGCGTTTGGCGACGGGCTCGAGATTCGAGTAGACGAGCACGATGGCGCCGCCATCCTTGGCTGTCGCCGTGCACACGATCTCGTCACGATAGTCGCCGGCGAAATCCACGGACATCGGGCGGCCGCAGCCGGGATCCTGCGGCCCCACGGGAGCAGCCGCCGGCGACGGCACAACCGCCTTGCCGTCGAAGCGGGCCAGCTTGCGCCCGTCAGGCGAAATCAGATCCCGCACTTTGCCGCCTGACCAATTCACAGGCCACCAGAAGGCGCCGGGGTTCTCGTTCATCAGAATCCTGCCATTGGCGGCGAACAGCACGAGATCTTTGATGTTGTGGCCGTCGCGGTTGGTGAGCATCTCCATGCCGGGCGCACCTTCATAGATATCGGCCACCCAGCCGGTATGGGCGTGCGTCCAGCGCGGATCGTCTTCGCGATTCACCTTCCAGATGATCTTTCCGCTGCCGGCGTCCACCAGGTAAGCGCCCGCGTGGGTGCTGGTTTCCACCGCGTAGAACACCTGCCGGCCGGGGCGGCCGGGGAGAATGCTCTTGATGGCGACAATGTCCGGGTGCTCACGATAGATGGACCAGCGCATCTTGCCATCGCCGTTCAGCGCCGTGCTTCCGATGACGACTTCGTCTTTGCCGTCGCCGTCGAGATCCGCGATGTCGATGTGGTGCGAGCCGCTGCCATTGGTTTCCGCGAAGCTCTGGTACGTCCAGATCTTCTTCAGCTCGACATCAAACGCATCGATCACTTCGTTCTCATAGAGACCGGTCTGGGTGATGAGAAAAGGCGAGCGGCCGTCGAGATAGGCGACCGAGAGGTGAATGCGTGTGGACGACTTCGAGAAGTCGGAGACCATCGTCGTCCAGGGCGTCTTGCGAAGCGTGCGCCCGCTCATGCCGTCGAGGATGGCGAGATAGGTTTCGTCCCCTTCGCCGATGCGGGCGATGACTTCGGACCTGCCGTCCCCATCCAGATCCCAGACGACCATGGGGGCGTTGTTGGAGTTGCCGTAGCACTGGTCATGACGAATCTGCGGGCGTCGCCAGAGCGAGCGGCCGTAGCTGGTGAAAGCTTCCAACTCGACCGGCACGCCGGGATCGCGCGACATCTCTTTGATGCCGTTGTCCACCTTGAGTATGGCGTCGAGCCGGCCGTCGCCGTCGAGATCACCGAAGACGGGAACGGCGCCCCCTTTGCGGCTGGTGGGCTCGAAGCGCGCGATGAGGCAGGAGGGCGCTTCGGCGGGCTCGACTGCGGCCCATTCCGAAGGAGAACCCTCGCCGCTTGCGGTGACGACCCGGACACGGTAGTAGATGCGATCTCGCTGCGACGCCTGACGATCAGTGAAGTTGGTGGCGTCGCGGACGGGCTCGGCCGTGATGCGATCGCCGGCGGCGTCACGGCGAGTGCTGCGATAGACATGGAAGGCGGTGTCGACGCCGTCCCGCGGCAGGAACTGCCAGCTCAGGAATACGGTGTGGTTGCCGCGCGGCGCGGCGATGAGGCGTCGCGGCTGGATGCGGAAGTGAGTGACGCCGGCAGGCTCGCGCACCAGACGGAAGCCGAGGTCGGGATGGCGGATGCCGGCAGAGACGCCGCTGGTGATGCCGATTTGCAGGTAGTATTGAGCGCGAGCCCATGAGCCGCCGGCGACGGCTCCCTCCTGGCTGGCGGCCGATTCGATGCGGTACTTGTAGCGCGAGGTCTCGTAATCCGGATGCGTGTCAATCATCTGCCAGACGTTGCCCGCCATGTCGTAAAGGCCCCAGGGATTCGGGGCGCTGTTTTTCACCGGCTTCAGGTGCGTGCGCCATTCGGCGAACGTGCGGTCGCCGTTGGGATCGTAATTGGCTTTGCCGGCCGGCGCGTCATTGCCCCATGGGTAAGTGGCGTCCGCGCGTCCCGCCTTGGCCGCGTAAATGAATTCGGATGCGGTGGGCAGGCGGTAGACGCGCCCTTCTTTCTTCGATCGCCAATCGGTGTAAGCGGCAACGTCGAAGCGATTGACGAAGATGACGGGCATGGTCTCCATGCCCGGCGGGATGCGGCCGTCCTGCCAATGAAGCGGCGCGGGGTGGGCGGTGGCGTCGAGGAAAAGCTTGTACTCGGCGTTGGTGACGGGCGCCGGGGCCATCTCGAAGTCGTCGACGCGGGCGGCGGACCTGCCGTGTTGGAATGCGCCTCCGCGGATGAGGACGAAGCCGTCAGGCGTTTGCGCAGCGGCAATCAGGGACCAAAGGAAAAGAATGCGCATTATGAACTCCTCTTCAAGGCCGCACAATCGTGCCGTCCAGGCGACGGTCGTTGCCGCGGCTGCCGCCTGGCGTTTTGTAGGGAAACTTAGCGGCGATTTTCTCGTCAATGTCGATGCCCAGACCCGGCTTGTCGTTGGCATACAAGTAGCCGCCGGAAATTTCCGGAGCGCCGGGGAACACCTCCCGCGTCGTTTGGGAGAAGCGGTTCTCTTCCTGAATGCCGAAGTTGAACGACGCCAGGTCGAGGTGCATGTTGACGGCGTGGCCGATGGGAGAGACGTTGCCGGGGCCGTGCCAGGCGGTGCGGATGCCGAACATCTCGCAGCAGCACTGCACTTTGCGGGCCAGGCTCAAGCCGCCGATGGCGGAGATGTGGATGCGGATGAAGTCGATCCAGCGGTTTTGCACCAGCGGAAGCCATTCGTTGCGGTTCACGAACAGCTCTCCCATGGCGAGAGGTGTGCTCGTCTGCTGGCGCAGGATGCCGAACCAGTGGACGTCTTCAGGGGCGAAAGGGTCCTCGAGGAAGAAGAGCCGGTACGGTTCGAGCGCCTTGGCGAGCTGAACGGCCTGCGGAGGCGGGACGCGCTCATGGACATCGTGAAGCAGGTCGACGTCGAATCCGATCCTGGCGCGCAGGTGTTCGAACATCCTGATGGTGTTGTTCACGTAGGCGGTGGGCTCGAAGACAGGCGACGGGTCAATGCCGCGGGGGCGCATTTTCTGAACGCTGTCCGATGTGAGCGAGCTGGCGCCGTAGGTGGCAAAGCCGGGCACGGCCAACTGAACGCGGACATGGCGATAACCCTCGGCGATGAACTGGCGCACCTTGTCTTCGAGTTCCTGGAGGGTGGCTGCGGTTGCGTGCGTGTACAGGGGCACAGCGGCCCGAACGCGCCCGCCGAGCAATTTGTACACGGGCATGCCGGCGCGTTTGCCGAGGATGTCCCAGAGCGCGCCGTCGACGCCGGAGAGGGCGTTGTTGAGCGTAACCCCGCTGCGGAAGTACGAGGCGACGTAGCCGGATTGCCAGATATCCTCGATGTTCTCGGGGTTCTTGCCGAGAAGGAACGGCTTCATGTACTGCTCGATGGCGGTGGCGACCGCGAGCGGGCGCTCGCGGTGGGTGGCGCAGCCGATGCCGTAGAGGCCAGGCTCGCTGGTGAGCAGCTTGACGATGACGAGGTTGTCGCCGGCGGGCTGCGTCAGGATAACTTTGACATCGGTGATTTTGAGCGCGGGGAGGCCGCGGGTCTGCTGGGCGAACAACTGATGTGGAGCGCCGGCGAGTGCGCTGCCGCTTGAAAGAAAACCAAGGGCATGACGGCGGTTCATGGCCTGAGTGTATCGCAATCGCGCGGGATTGGAGCCTTTTGGTAAACTCGGCTCAGAAACGGTCTACCGGACTTGTAGGGCGGGCTTTCAGGCCGCAAGCCCGCTTTCAGCAGGCAAGCCAGCCGCCTGAAAGGCGGCTGCGGCCAGGATTGACCGCCCCACCGAACCTGGTTCTTATTCTGATTCGAGGGAGCGAGAGACATGAAGAGGGCGTTCTGGCTGATTCCGGTT
>JACQDF010000350.1 GCA_016201205.1 Acidobacteriota bacterium | reverse complement strand
GACGCGCAGCGTGCCCGGGACGTTGTATTTCTTCATGAGCTGCTTCACCGCGATGGCCGCGGTGACGTTGACCGCCTGTCCCGCGTTGTGGCCTTCGCCGTGCCCCGGGCCGCCGGGGATCAGCGGCGCGTGATACACCACGCCGGGCTTTTGCGAAGTCTCCGGCAGCCCATCGATATCGGCCATGAAGCCGATGACCGGTTTTCCCGAACCCCAGCTCGCCACAAACGCCGTGGGCATTCCGGCCACGCCGCGCGTAACGGTGAAGCCTTCTTTTTCGAGAATGCCGGTCACATAGGCGGAGGTCTCAAACTCCTGGAAGCCGAGCTCGGAGAAGCTGAAGATGGAATCGACCATCTGCTGGGTGAGGGTGGCGTTGGCACGGACCAGAGCGCGGGCTTCGCGTTTTAGAGCGGCGATGTCGGCGGCGGGGGCCGCGAGGGAAGATACGAGCAAAAGGACAGGCAGGAATGCCTGTCCCTGGAGTTTCTACATTTTCGAGCCAATTTGTTTTGCCTGCCCGGTTGATGCGGAGGTAACTATCCCAGAAATAAGTCGGTCTATTCATTATTATCTTGACAGACCGACCTAAGTGTGCCACTCTCGTCCTGAGCCCCATGCTCAGGAGCCCTCCATGAACGAGGAAACCAAGGATGTGATCCTCGGTGCGTTTGAAGCGTCTCTGGAGGCGCAGCTCCGTGCGGTTCGCCGTCTCCGCCACGGCGATCCCTCTGCCGCCGAGCCGCGCCGGCGTAAAGGTCTGTCTCAGGTGGATATGGCTTTCGACATACTCAAGAAAGCCCGCTCCCCTCTGCATGTCTCCGAGATCCTTGGCCGCATCCAAACCCGCTTCGGCGTAACCATAGATCGCGAAAGCCTGGTCTCTTCGCTCACCAAGAAGGTGGCCCGGGGCGACCGCTTCCTGCGCCCGGAAAAGAACACCTTCGCGCTACGGCCGGAGGCGCGATGAGCCTCCTCGCCGAATTCCTCAACATTGTGCGCGACTGGCGTAGCGTGTTTCCTCAACAGCGCACATTTCAACGGGGCGTGCGGCAAGCACTGGGCTCGCTGGTCTGCCTGGGGCGTCGTTGCCTGTCGCGCATTATTTGGACCAACGGCGGCCAGAACCGCAGTTGGAGCGCGGAGTATTTCCTGCACTCGCGCTGCCGGTGGGAGCCGCAGCAGCTGTTTCGGCCCATCCTGAAACGTGCTTTGGCTTATTGCCCACAACGCCTGGTCGGCGTGGCCCTCGACGATACCCGGTTGCGGAAGACCGGGCGCTCGATTCCGCAGGCGTTCTATCAACGCGATCCTTTGTCGCCGCCGTTCCATGTCAATCTGGTGCTGGGCTTGCGCTTTCTGCAGGCTTCGCTATTGGTGCCGCTGCATCGCACCTCGCCGGTCGGCACGCGCGCCTTGCCGATTCGTTTTGAGGAGGTCTCGCGCGTCAAACGCCCTGGCAAGAGAGCCACCGCGGAGATGAAGAAGCAGTATCGCGAAGCGGTGAAACAGCGGAACCTGTCGCGCAGCTTTGTCCAGATGGGCCAGCAACTGCGGCAGGAACTGGATCAGGCCGGGGGCGGCGGCAAGATCCTGGTGTTAGCCGGCGATGGCAGCTTTTGTAATCGCACCTGCTTTGCAGAGATTCCGGAAAGGTCGGTGCTCCTGGTGCGGGCCCGCAAGGATGCCAAGCTGTGTTTTCGCGCCCTGGCCGATTCGCGCCGGTTTTATGGGATCGAGAAGTTTACCCCCGAACAAGTGCGCCTAGACGACGGCCGCGGCTGGAAAACCACCAAGATCTTCTATGGCGGGAAACGGCGCAAGATTCGCTATAAAGAGGTTGTGGACGTGTACTGGCAGGGCGGCGCCAGACAGCGTCCGCTTCGCCTGATCGTCATTGCGCCTACTCCGTATCGCAAGAGTCAAAGCAAGAAGTTGTACTATCGCCATCCGGCGTACCTGCTCACCAGCGACCTGCACAGTTCTCTCAAGCAGTTGCTGCAAATCTATTTCGACCGGTGGCAGATCGAAGTGAATCACCGCGAAGAGAAGGACACCCTGGGGGTCGGACAAGCGCAGTTATGGAACATTACTTCCGTGCCCAAACAACCGGTCCTGGCGGTCGCCTCCTACAGCGCTCTGTTGCTGGCATCCCTGCAGGCCTTTGGCGCCGAGCGTGGAACGGCATATGCCGAACTTCCCAAGTGGCGCCGCAACGCTCGACGGCCCTCCTGCTTGGATCTCATCACGCTGCTCCGCAAGGAAATGTCACAACAACCGCAACTGCTCACTCCCTTCGGCTTCACAATCACCGATCCAGCCTTAGTTCAGGCTGCCGCCGCTTGAGATAATGTAGAAACTCCAGTCGGAGGCGATAGCCTCCGTAAGGCCAACAAGAATCCGAATCCGCCAGCCGAGTAGTTTGCGCTGGCTCCGATCAAGCGCCGCGCTGTGGCGATATCCCGGGCCGGAGGAGTCCGCCGGGTAACCCCTCAACGGCGCTGCCCAGGCGGGCGGGGG